>OZ242328.1:4880000-5000230 GCA_965208295.1 Longimicrobiales bacterium
CGACTGAGCTACGCCCACCATGCGTCACCCGTGGGGATCCCACGGCGACGTAAGCTACAGCAATCCCCCAGACAGGTAAACCGGCCCGGCGCGGCAGAGCGTGGGGCGCACCGGAGCAGGCTTTTCCAGGGGCCCGGGGCAATCACCGGGCCGCCAGAAACACTTTGCCGCGCGGTCCCCGGCCTGCATATCCTGTCCGGCGAGAACGATCGTTCCCCCGCAACCGGGTTGCCATTCCCATGACTTCGCGCCTCCTGCTCGCAACTCCCGCCGCCTTTCTCCTCATCGCCTCATGGGCCTGCTGATCCACAAGGGGGTGTACGAGCTGTGGCAGCCCGCGCCGTCGTCGGGGCTCCGCTTCCGCAACCGCAGCGACCCCGGCTACGACCCCGAGGTCGGCTATCCGGACCACCTCTACGTTTACACGGGAACGGTCAACTCCTTTGCGTGGGCCGCGAGCAAGGACCAGCAGTGGGAGCCGAACACGGATCTCACCGACGGGGTGGCGCCGGGGGGCGAGCGGATCCTGCCGGAAGGGTACGAGACGTACGCCTCAATCCTGGCGCCGGCGTGGGAGGCGGACGGGCGGACGGTCTACGGGGGCGCGTTCTTCTGGGTGAACCAGGACGGGCAGTTCCCTGTCCCCGCCAGTGCGTTGTATATGGCGGGTGCCGGCGGACAGAACACGATCGTGATCCCGTCGCACGACATGGTGGTGGTGCGGCTGGGGTGCCGCCAGCATAGAAATACGCCCGCCAGGACTCGAACCTGGGACCCTCGGCTTAGAAGGCCGATGCTCTATCCAGCTGAGCTACGGGCGCGAAAGAGGGGGTCGTGCGGCGGGGCGCACACCCTCGATCAGGAAGCTAACCGCGGCTTCAAGGAGGCTCCAGTGTGCAGGGGTGGAGATGGGGGCTGGGCCAGCCGGTGGCAGGGGCCGCGGACAGGATCGTCCCCCATTGGGCATCGAGGAGGCGCCCGCCGGTGGCCGAAGGTGGCGGAGACACCCGGTATGCTGGTACACTTTGCACCGGTCACCGGGCGTCGCGGCCCGTGGATGCAACCGCTCCCACGCCGGGTAGATCCATTCCATGGGCTGACTGACCCGCCCTTCACCCGGAGTCCCCTCCTGAGCCGAAGACGGTGAAATGAGCAAGAAGAGCTCTCAGTGGGAAGACACGGCCTTCTTCATCGGAACCCTGCTGCTGACTACGGGTGGCGGGCTGATGATCCAGGCCGGTCTTGATCTGCCCCCCCTCTACGCCAAGCTGGTGTGGGGGGGCGTGTGTCTGGTGTGGGGTGCGGTGCTGATCCGGGTCTGGATCATGCGTGAGGGGCAGCGATAGGGCTTTACCCTCCACCCCCGGCAGCCACCTTGGCTTCCCTCTCCCCCTTCTTCTCCCCCGCCCCGCCCAGGCTCGCCTTCAGCGCCTCCATCAGATCGATGATCTTGGTCTCGGGCTCCTCCTGCGGCGCCATCGTGATCTGCTCCCCCTCGATCTTACGGTCGATGAGGTTCTGCACGCGCTCCTTGACCTCGTCCCGGTAGCGCGACGGGTCGAAGGCATCGCTGGCGGCCTGCTCGATGAACTGCTTGGCCAGCGCGAGCTCCGCGTCGCTCACCTCGCCCTCCTCGAGGGGCACCTCGTCGAAGGAGCGCACCTCGTCCGGGTAGAAGAGCTGTTCCAGGATGAGGCCGTCGCCGAGGGGGCGGATCATGACCAGCCGCTGCTTGCCGCGGGCCGAATGACGCGCGATCGCCACCCGTTCCATCTCGGTGAGCGCGGCGGAGAGGAGCCGATAGGCGCGCGCGCCGCCCCGGGCGGGTCCCAGGTAGTAGGCGCGCTCCAGATAGATTCGGTCGATGTCGGCGGCGGGGACGAACTCGGTGATCTCGATCATCTCGGTCGCCTGGGCCTCGAGGGCCTTCAGCTCGTCGGGCTCGAAGGTGACATATTGGTTCTTGGCGAACTCGTAGCCCTTGACCAGGTTGTCGCGCTCCACCGCTTCACCGCTCTGCGCGTCCACATACTGGTACTTGACGCGCGATCCGGAGTCGCGGTTGATCCAGTTGAAGCGCACCTTGGCCGAGGACTGCCCGGTCGAGTAGAGCTTGACCGGCAGCGAGACCAGACCGAAGGAGACGGTCGACGTGGAGATCGGGCGTGCAGCCATGACGGTAACGTACAAACATATGGTTCCGGGGGCCAACGGTGGGTGATGACCGCCTGGCGCGCTATCGCGAGAAGCGCTCGGCGTCCGCTACTTCCGAGCCCTTCGGCGGAGCCAGGCCGGGAGGGGGCCGGCTCTTCGTGGTCCAGAAGCACCGGGCGTCGTCGCTGCACTGGGATCTGCGGCTGGAGATGGACGGGGTGCTGGTGTCGTGGGCGGTGCCGCGGGGGCCGTCGCCGAATCAGGCGGACAAGCGGCTGGCGGTCCACGTCGAGGACCATCCGCTGGAGTACGCCGACTTCGAAGGGGTGATTCCGGAGGACAACTACGGCGCGGGGCCGTCGATCGTGTGGGACCGGGGGCTGTGGACGGCGGTCGAGGACCCGCACGAGGGGATGAAGAAGGGCAAGCTGCTCTTCGACCTGAAGGGGTACAAGCTGCGCGGGCGCTGGACGCTGGTGAAGACGAAGGGCGGCGGGGACAACCACTGGCTCCTGATCAAGGAGCGCGACGCGTACGAGGATCCGGAGGGGGGGACGGGGGACTACCCGGATGCATCGATCCTGTCGGGGCTGACGGTGGAGGAGCTGGGTGAAGGGGGGGACTTCGGGGCGCGGATCCGGGGGCTGTGCGTGGAGGCGGGGGCGGTCGAGGGCGAGGTGAAGGCCCGGACGGTGAAGGTGATGCACGCGGAGCGGCGAGACGAGCCGTTTTCGCGGGCCGGGTGGGTCTTCGAGATCAAGTACGACGGGTACCGGCTGCTGGGGGAGGCGGGGGGTGGGGGGGCGAAGCTGATTTCGCGCAACGGCAACGATCTCACCCGCGTCTTCCCCGAGGTGGCGCTGGTGCTCGGGAGGCTGCCGTATCGCGCGGTGGTGCTGGACGGCGAGGTCGTGGTGAACGACGCCGCCGGGATCCCCTCCTTCCAGATGATCCAGAAACGGGGCCGGCTGCAGCGCGAGGGGGACATCGCGCGGGCCGCCGTCGCCCTGCCGGCAACCTACTACGCCTTCGACCTGCTTGCGTTCGAGGGTTACGACCTGCGCAGCCTGCCGCTGCTGGAACGCAAGGCGCTGTTGCGCGAGGTGCTGCCGCCCACGGGGCCCGTGCGCTACTCCGACCACATCCCCGAGAAGGGGGAGGAGATGTTCCGGCACCTGGTCGGGATGGGACTGGAGGGGGTCGTGGCGAAGCGGGCGGATTCGGTGTACGTGGGAGGGCGGAGCCGCTCGTGGCTGAAGGTGTGTATTATACACACTGCCGATTTCGCCATTCACGGATTCACCGAGCCCGATGCCGGGAGGACGGGGTTCGGGGCGCTTCACCTGGCGTTCCGGGAGGATGACAGGTTCGTGTACGCGGGACGGGTGGGGACGGGGTTCACGGGGCGGATGCTCGAGGAACTGGGGGACGAGTTGCGAAGTCTTCCGGAGGTTGCTCCGCCGGCCGGCGTGGAGACGGCAGGAAGCGGAAAGCACCACTGGGTGTCGCCGGAGCTGGTCGCCGAGGTGCGTTACAAGGAGATCACCGAGGCCGGTGTCCTCCGGCACCCCTCGTTCCTGCGGCTGCGCGACGACAAGCCGCCGGAGGATTGTCTCCCCGTCGACGCTGGCAGACGGCTGGCCGAGCCGACAGCGCCGGTGGAGGCCGCGCCGGAGCGGGTCGTGCACTTCACCAACCTCGACAAGCCTTTCTGGCCCGAGGACGGGTACGTGAAGGGGGACCTGATCGGCTACTACCGGCAGATCGCCCCCTGGATCCTCCCCTACCTCGCCGACCGTCCGGTCGTGTTGACCCGCTTCCCCGACGGCATTCACGGCAAGTCTTTCTTCCAGAAGAACGCCCCCGATTTCGCGCCGTCGTGGATTCGGCGCATCCGTCTCTACAGCGAGGGGTCGGAGCGCGAGCTGGACTATTTCGTCGCCGACGACCTGGAGTCGCTCCTCTACGTGGCCAACAGCGCGAGCATCCCGCTGCACATCTGGCAGAGCCGGGTGTCGGACATTTCGCGGCCCGACTTCTGCGTCCTCGATCTGGATCCCAAGGACGCGCCCTTCTCGGACGTGGTGAGGATCGCACGGTTTCTGAAGGAGCTGTGCGACGACATCGGGCTGCCGTCATTCGTGAAGACGAGCGGTTCGACCGGGCTGCACGTGCTGGTCCCGCTGGGGCGGCAGGTGACCTACGAGCAGTCGCGCAACATCGGGTACCTGCTGGCGCTGATGGCGGTGCGGGAGCTGGAGGAGATCGCGACGGTGGCGCGGTTGCCCTCGCAGCGAGAGGGGAAGGTGTACGTGGACTTTCTGCAGAACGGGCACGGGCGGTTGATCGTGGCGCCGTTCTGTGTGAGGCCGCTGCCGGGGGCGCCGGTGTCGGCTCCGCTGGAGTGGGATGAGGTGGACGACGGGTTGTCGATCGCGGATCACACGATCGGGACGGTGCCGGAGAGGATGGCGGCGCGGGGGGATCCGATGCGTGAGGTGTTGGAGATGCGGCCGGATCTGGGGGGCAGTCTGGAACAGTTGGGGGGACTGGTGGGGTAGAACCCTCAGGAAACCACCTCCCAAGGAGCATGCCATGAAGAGACGACCAGCCACCAACTTCATGATCGCCGTGGCCTGTGTCGCCGTGGCAATTCTGGCCTGCGAGTCCCCGGTCGGCGAAGATCCGAAACCGCCCCCGCCAGGTCAGTTCTTCTTCGGTGACGAGGCGACCGCCGAGGTGAAGCGGCTCCTGGAGAGAGAGGTCCAGGCCCGGGAAGTGCTCAAGGGCCCGCACGGTGCTCGCCTGGCGGCCAGTTGGGGACTCCCGCTCGATGAGGCGATCGCCGCCGCATCCGAATCGATCGAACACTTCACAGATCTCCTGGACACTTTTTCGGGCAAGGCATACATAACCCTTTTGGAGGGTGAGGTGCGCGCAGCCCAGGCAACGCTGGAGGCTTTGAAGGGGCCGCAAGGCACCCGGCGCGCGGCAGAACTCGGGATGACCTTGACGGCGGCGATAGCCGACGTGGAAGAGAAAATCGGGGCCTATGGCAGGGCACTTGCGATCCGGAGGCAGTTACTCGCAGCCAGCCAGCATGAACAGCTGCTGCCGGCGGCGGGAGCCAAGTTGGACAAGTGAGAAGGGGCGCATCGCCCGGAGACGGATAGCCAGTTTTCTACCGCCGGTGGCGATCGACGAACCCGGAAGCGCCCTCCGGCAACAGCAGATCATCGGCAATTCCCGCAATCTCTTCCGCCTCGCGCCAAGCCTGTTCAAGCCTCCACAGCTCGCCCTCCAGCGCGCGGCGCTCCTCTTCCTCGTGCAGCGCCATCTCAAAGGCCAGGCGGGTGTGATGCGGCATGGCACCCAGGAGGCCGAGGGTGCCCTTGTGGCGATACTCCCGCCAGCGCTGCGCGGCCTGGTGCACGAATCGCTCCGGATGCCCGTGGGACTCAATCTCCGAAACCGCCAAGTGAACCTTCTTCAAGCTTCCGCCCTCGTAGTTGACCGCGGGCAGAATGGCGTTGATGGCTCGTCGGGCATCTTCACCTGCGAACCACTCCGTCTCTCGGGACTTGATAACGCCTTTGCCTGTACCGACCAGGAAGCCGTCCTCGTTGCTGTCCGACCGGATCAGGGTCTGACGGGCGATCAGCCGATTCATCCCGCGCAGCCGACCGTCGGAAGGCCGGAAACGCACCGAGTGACGGTAGGCCTGCCACGTGTCAAAGTAGGACACGATTCCCGTTCCCATAAATACCACCATGCCTCCGACGACTCCGACGGTGCCCATGAGCGCCCAGCCCACCGCCGCCCCCGCCATCATGCCGGTCGCGTACACGATCTCCCGTCTCCGCCGCCGCCCGAACTGGTCGCCGTACCTCCATGCCGCAAACTCGGGCCTGAGCGGCTTCCCGATCCGCACGAGCTCGAGTCCCTCGGCGTGGCGTGCCAGCCCGATGTTCTCGGACGAGGTGCGTACCCGCGTCCCGCGAAACAGCTTCTCGCACGTCTCGACGGCCTCCCAGCGCTCTTCCAGCGGCGTCAGATTCCAGCGCTGACAGCTGCGACACACGACCCAGAGGCGACCCTTGGCCGCGTCGAAGGCCAGCCGCCGGCCGACCGGGAATGCCTCGACCACCTCGTTGGCGCCGAGGGGTTGCTTGCAGAACATGCAGGTCTGATACACGGAGGCTCCGGTGGGATGGCTGGCTGGGCCGCGGCGGTGCCGCGTTCGCAAGATGCGTGCGGAGAGTGGTCCGGTCCAGCTCGCACGTGCGGTTCCGCTGCAATACGAATGTCGCCCACACGCCTTGGCTTATACCCCGGGCTTGCCGGATTGCCAGCCCCTTCGGGAACGAGGAACAGGGATTGGGGGTATGAGCCCAGAGCAAACCCCACCCGCAGAACAACCTCGCCATGAAACGCCTCCCAACGTTGTTCCTGGTTCTGTTGGCCGTCGCCTGCGACGATCTCTCCCCGAGCGATCCGGCAATCGTGACGGGGGCCGAGAGGTACGTGGCGGCTGCGGAAACAGAGGACGAGGCGTGGTCGAGGGCTTACACCTGGCTTCTGGCAACGGAACACCCGCATGCACAGCGGTTGGTGGAGCGCATGGAGTGGGGTTACTCCGACAGCTCCCACTGGGAGTTTGTCAGAAGCTGGAACGCCGAGGAGGCCGCCCGTCGCCTCCGTCCGAGCCTCCGCTGCGCCAACCCGCTGCGTGAGGGGATTGCGGCCGGCAAGTCGCTTGAGGAGATATTGGCGGAGCATGGCATACCAGCCACTGCCAGGGATACGGCGGTGGTCAACGCGATGAATGGGGTGGCGGCCTATCTCAGGGGGCTGGTCGAGGGAACGGATCCGTCGCTGCGGCTGCTTGACGAAATGCGCAACCTGGGACTGCCGGAGCCGGTGTCTCCGTGGGGATGAATGGGTGCCCCGGATTGAGGCTGAAGAAACCGCCTACCCCCCAAGATTCCGCCTCACCAGCGCCCCCGGATCCGGCCCCCGCCCCATGAAGTCGCGAAACAGCTCCTCCGGGTCGCGGCGGTCCCCCTGCGACAGCACGCAGTCCCGAAACGCCCGCCCGGTCGCCGAATTCAGCACTCCCTCCTCCGCAAAACGTGAGAACGCATCCGCCTCAAGCGTCTCGGACCAGATGTACGAGTAGTAGGCCGACGCGTAGCCGCCCCCGAAGAGGTGGGCGAAGGAGGGGAGGATGTGCCGTTCGACGAAGCGGTCCGAAGGCACGAAGGGGCGGAGCGCCGCGGCCGCGTAGTCCATGACGGGGACTTCGCCGCGCCAGGTGCGGTGGAGCTCCAGGTCCAGGTTGGCGAAGGAGAGCTGCCGCATCTGCATCCAGCCGCCCATGAAGCGGCGTGCGGCCAGGAGGCGCTCCAGCATGGCGTCCGGGAGCGGCTCGGCGGTCTCGTAGTGGCGCGCGAAGAGGTCGAGGGCTTCGCGTTCCCAGCACCAGTTCTCCATGATCTGCGAGGGGACTTCGACCCAGTCCCACGCGACGTTGACGCCGCCTCGCGCGGGGATCTCGACACGAGAGGCGGTGTGGTGGAGGAGGTGGCCGAACTCGTGGAAGAGGGTGCGGACCTCGCGGTGGGTGAGCAGGGCGGGACGGGTGGCGGTGGGCGGGGTGAAGTTGCCGCCGATGAAGGCCAGGTGGGGGTCGAAGCCGCCGTCCCGGGTGGGCCCGCCCGAGACGAGGCTGTCCATCCACGCGCCCTGGCGCTTGGTCTCGCGCGGAAACCAGTCGGTGTAGAAGGAGCCCAAGTGGGCGCCCGCTTCGTCGCGCACCTCGTAGAAGCCGACATCGGGGTGCCATACGGCGGGGTTGGCCACCCGCTCGACGGAGAGGCCGAAGAGGCGCTCCGCGATCTCGAAGAGCCCCGACTGCACCTCGTCCAGGGGGAACCAGGGACGGAGCATCTCGTCGTCCACGTCGAAGCGCTCCTTGCGAAGCTTCTCCATGAGCCAGCCCACGTCCCAGGGCTCGAGGGCGCTCAGGCCGGAGCTGCGGGCGTGGGCTGCCAGTTCGGAGGTGTCGCGGTCGTGGAAGGGGCGGGTGCGGCCGATGAGTTCGTCGAGGAAGGTGCGGACCTGCCCGCCCGAACGGGCCATCAGGGTTTCGAGGCGGTAGTCGGGGAAGTCGGGGTAGCCGAGCAGTTCGGCGACCTGGCGGCGGAGTTCGAGGAAGCGGGCAACCAGTGGGCGGTTGTCACGGTCGCCGGTCGTGCAGCGGTCCAGGTAGGCCGCGTGGATTTCTTGCCTGAGCGTGCGGTCGTCGGCGTGCTGGAGGACGGCCTGCACGCTGGGCATGTCGAGGGTGATCAGCCAGCCCTCTTCGTCCCGGTCGGCGGCCAGCTGGGCCGCGCGTTCGAGGGCGGTTTCCGGGAGGCCCGCCACCCTGTCCGGGTCGGTGATCACCCTGGCGTAGGCAGCGGTCTCCTCGAGGAGGTGCTCCTCGAAGCTGCGGCCCAATTCGGATAGCTCGAGTCGGAGGTCCTCCAGGGTCTTCTTGTCGGCGGGGTTCAGGGCGGCGCCGGCGCGGCGGAAGTCGCGGAGCGTGCGGTCGAGGTGGCGGCGGCGCAGGCCGGTGAGGGATGCGCCTTCGGGCGAGGCCGCGAAGTCGCGCAGCCGGCGGTAGAGTCCCTCGTGGTGGTGGAGGCGGCTCGAGAAGCGGGTGATTTCGGGGAGCGCGGCCGCGTAGGCCTCGCGCAGTTCGGGGGTCGCGTCGACGTTGTGGAGGTGGGAGATGGGGGACCAGGTGCGCTCCACCTCTTCGGAGAGCGCGTCGAGTTCGCCGACGACCTCGCCGTATGATCCACCCGACCCCGCGCCCAGTTCCTCGATGCGCTCGCTGGCCCGCGTTAGGGTCTCGGCGATTGCGGGGCCTACGTCGTCGGGTCCGATGCGGTCGAAGGGGACGGGGAAGTTGCGGTCGAGGAGGGGGTTGGTGGGGTGGCTCACCGCTGGGCACCAGTCGCCGCGAGCACCCGATCGACCCAGCGCCGCGTGACGCTCGCCACCTCTGTGAGAACATCGTCCTGGGTGCGGCCCGAGCGCTTGAGCATCTTGAGCGAGTGATCGCCGCCGTCGAGAACGTGCAGCGTGGCGTGCGGCCCTACGCGCTCCAGGAGCGGGCGGAGCAGTTCCAGGTCGGCAAGACGGTCGCGGGTTCCCTGGTGGAAGAGCATGGGACAGGGGACGTGCATGAGATGGTCTCCGCGCACGCTCTCACGGCGCCCCGGCGCGTGAAGGGGGAAGCCAAGGAAAACCAGGCCCGCCGTGCCCTCGGCGTCGCCCGCCTGCGGGCGGCCGATCGCGTCCGCACCGACCAACGCCGCCGCCCGCGCCCGCTCCGCCACCAGCGTGGAACTCATTCTCCCCCCCATCGACTTCCCCCCTGCGAAGACGGGCAGCCCGTTCGCGCACTCTTGTCCAGCGCGCAGAGCCGAAGCCACCACCGCGAGGAGCCGGCGGAGGTGATCGGGCCGTTTCCGACCCGCCTCCATGTATTGGAAGTTGTATCGCAGCGTGGAGATGCCCTCGTCCGCCAGCGCCTCGGCCATAGCCTCCATCCACGGATGGGTCATGGGCGCGCCGGCGCCGTGTCCGAGGACCAGAAGGCAGGAGGGGGAGTGCGCCTCGGTCAGGAGTCCCGAAACGGGGGTGTGGCCCTTTCCCTCGATCACCATGCGACGCCGTAGTCCTCGCCGTGGCTGGTGGCGCTGGCGGCGAGGAGCGTGCCGAGGAGGAGGAGGCGTGAGAGGGTCGATCTGTGGGGCATAGGGTCGGGCTCCAGGTGTTGTGTGCTGTTCGCGGCTTCGCAGGGGTTCGCGGGACCGTCGGAACCGGCTCGTAGCCTACAAGCCCGCCCATTTCAGCGCCAGCGGGTTCTCCACACTGTAAACCCGGCTTTACAAAATGTCATGCGCAGATTACTCCCCTTCAGTGGCCTGAGTGGAGTGATCAGCCCGAGATCATCGCCGGTCGAATGCCAGCGGGATTCTGGTCCACCCGCTGTCAGCATGAAGTTGCCGGTTGACGCACCCGCCCGCCCCGTGAGAGCGTTGAAGCGATAGCGGACGACCGGGGTGGGCCCGGTCTGCCGCGCCGCACCGGAGGGGCGGACATGGACTTCATCCGAAGCATGATTTCGCGGGACCTGAAGACCCGCAAATACGACGGGCGCGTCGTCACCCGTTTCCCCCCCGAGCCGAACGGATTTCTGCACATCGGCCACGCCAAGTCGATCTGCCTCAACTTCGGGCTCGCCGAGGAGCATGGGGGCGGTGTCTGCCACCTGCGCCTCGACGACACCAACCCCGACACCGAAAAGGCCGAGTTCGTCGAGGCCATGAAGCGCGACATCCGCTGGCTCGGCTTCGATTGGGGCGAGCATCTGTATCACGCCTCCGACTACTTCGAGCAGCTGTACAGCTACGCCCTGGTGCTTGTCGACAAGGGGCTGGCCTACGTGGACTCGTCGACCGAGGAGGAGATTCGGGAGCGCCGCGGCAGCGTGACCGAGCCGGGCGTCAACAGCCCGTACCGGGACCGCTCCCGCGAGGAGAACCGCGACCTCCTCGAGCGCATGCGGGCGGGCGAATTCCCCGATGGCAGCCACGTCCTGCGCGCCAAGATCGACATGGCCCACCGCAACATGATCATGCGCGACCCCCTGCTCTACCGCATCCGCCATTCGCACCACTACCGCCAAGGCAACGACTGGCCGATCTACCCCATGTACGACTTTGCGCACTGCCTGTCCGACTCGGTGGAGCGGGTCACCCACTCGCTCTGCACGCTGGAGTTCGAGAACAACCGCGAGATCTACGACTGGCTGCTGGTGCACGTCGACGCACCGGTCCCCCGCCCCGAGCAGACCGAGTTCGCCCCCCTGGTCCTCGACTACGTGATCACCAGCAAGCGCAAACTGAAGGAACTGGTGGAGACCGGGCACATGCGGGGCTGGGACGATCCGCGCATGCCCACGCTGGCGGGGCTGAGGCGGCGGGGGGTCACCCCGGAGGCGATCCGGAAGTTGTGCGACATGGTGGGGGTTGCCCGGACCCAGTCGCGCGTGGACTTCGGGAAGTTCGAGTACGCGGTGCGCGACGATCTGAACAGGCGGGCGCCACGGGCTTTCTGTGTGCTGGATCCGTTGAAGGTGGTGTTGACGAACTATCCGGCGGGGCGTGAGGAGGTGTTCGAGGCGCCGCGCATGCCGGGGGATGGGGGGGCGTCGGGGACGCGCGAGTTGCCTTTCGGGCGAGAGATATGGATCGACCGGGAGGACTTCGCGGAGAACCCGCCGCCGGGGTTCCACCGGCTGCGGCCTGGGGGTGAGGTCCGGCTGAAGTACGCGTGCACGGTTCGTTGCGACGAGGTGGTCAAGGACGAGACGGGAAGGGTCACCGAGCTTCGCTGTTCCTTCGATCCCGGGACGCGTGGTGGCGTCGCCCCGCAAGGACGCCGTGTGAGAGGGATCATCCACTGGGTGAAGAAGGACCGGGCGGTGCGGGCGGAGGTGCGGCTCATCGACCGGATGTTCGCGGTGCCGGAGCCTCCGGCGGACGACATCGTCGGGGCGCTGAATCCGGACTCGGAGCGTGTGGTGACGGGCGCGCTGGTGGAGCCGGGGGTGGAGGGGACGCCTCCTGGCACGCACTACCAGTTCGAGCGGCTCGGGTACTTCTTCACGGATCCCGTGGACTCGCGCGGGGACCGGCTCGTGTTTAATCGCACGGTCACGATGCGGGACAGTTGGGGGGCGCGGGCTCGCAAGGCGGAGGTGGACGCGGAAGGGTCTCGCGTCGGCGCTTCCCCGGCCGCCAGTGCGGGAGACGATCGGAGTGGCCCGCCCACCGCCCCCGCACGCGGCACCGGCGAGGGGACCGACGGAAAGCGTCAGCCAACCCCCGAGGAGTCGCTCCCCGCCGGTGATGACAGGCAGCGGTTTCGGGAACTGGTGGCGCTGGGCGTTACCGAGGCAGCGGCGGCCGGCCTGGTGCGGTCACCCGTCGCGCTGGAGCTCTTCGGCGCCGCCCGCACGCGGTATCCCGAGGGGACGGAATCGATCGCGGCCTGGCTTGTGAATGATTTCACAAGGCTGCTGGGCAGCGACCACGGGGCCGATCCGGCGCGGCTCGAACCCGCCGCCCTCGGCGACCTCGTCCGCGCGGTGGACACGGGCGGGCTGTCGCACCGTCAGGGCCGGTCCGTCCTGGCCGCGCTCCTCGAGCGGGGTGGCTTGTTCGAGGAGGCCCGTTCAGCGGTCGACCTCACGGAGATCGGCGACGAGGCCACACTGCGCGCCATGCTGGAGGGGCTGGTCGAGGAGTTTCCCGACAAGGCGGCCGCGTTCAGGAACGGTCGCAGCGGCCTGCTGGGATTCTTCGTGGGACAGGTGATGCGCCGGACGCGGGGCAAGGCCGACCCCAGAGCCGCGAGCCGGTTGGCGGAGGAGATCCTTTCGGGGCGGCCGGACTGAGGGGGCTCCGCGAGCCGGTTGGCGGGGAGCGTGTTCTTTGGCGGCCGCCTGAACTGACGGACGGTCTCGCAACCCGCGGCGGAAGTCCGCCCGCGCTGCCGACTCAGTAACCCGCCGCCGTACCGTCCGAATCCCGCGGATCAGGCACGCCCACCAGCCCCCCGCCCTCCCCCACGAAGATGCAGTGCGCGATCCCCTGGCGACCGCTCCACGTGATCTCGTGCCCCATCGCCGCCAACGTGGCCGCGTCCTCCTCGCTCATATAGCCCTCCTCCAGGCGCGCCACATCCGGCAGCCACTGGTGATGCAGCCGCTTCGCCACCACCGCATCCCCCGGCGACATCCCGAAGTCAGCCACATTCACCACGATCTGGAGCACCGTGTTGATGATCGTCCGTCCCCCCGGGCTGCCGATCACCGCCACCAGCTCGCCGTCGCGGGCCAGGATGGTGGGTGTCATCGACGACAGCATGCGCTGCTCGGGGCGCGCCAGGTTGGGCGCGGTGCCGATCAGTCCCCGCTCGTTGGTGAGACCGGGACGCGCGTTGAAGTCCCCCATCTCGTTGTTCAGGAGGAAGCCCGCGCCCGGCACGGTGATGTACGACCCGTACCCGCCTTCGAGGGTATAGGTGACCGAAACGGCCATCCCGTCGGCGTCGACCACGGAGTAGTGCGTGGTCTCGGAACTCTCCCAGCCGGGTTCGCCCGCCACATCGCCCGGGTTGGACGCGCTCGCGGCGTCGGCCTGGATGGTGGCGCGGATCTCGGCCGCGTATTCCTTGCTGGTCAGCCGCGCGACCGGCACGTCGGAGAAGTCGGCATCGGCCAGGTGCGTGGCCCGGTCGCGGAAGGCGCGCCGCATGGCCTCGATGAGATGGTGTGCGTGCGCGGGGCTGTTGGCACCCATCGCGGCCACGTCGAAGCCTTCGAGCACGTTGAGCATCTCGACCAGCGCGGTCCCGCCCGAAGACGGCGGCGCCATGCTGATGATGTCGTACCCCCGGTAGGTGCCGCGAACCGGTTCCCGCTCCACGGCCTGGTAGCGCGCCAGATCCTCCTCTGTGATCCAGCCGCCGCCGCGCTCCATCTCCTCGGCGAGGAGACGCGCCGTCTCGCCCGCGTAGAAGCCGTCGCGGCCCTGGTCGCGAATACGTTCCAAGGTGGACGCCAGGTCGGACTGCACCAGGGTGTCGCCGGGGGCGTACGGCTCGCCGTCGCGATAGAACTGGGCGAAGGTGGCCGGGTAGTCGCGGAAGGCCTCCAGCCGTCCGGCCAGCGAGTTGGCCAGGCGTTCGCTGACTTCGAAGCCGTCGCGCGCCAGGGTGACCGCGGGTTCCACCAGGCCGGCCCACGCGGTGGACCCGTACTTCTCGTGTGCCTGCGCGAAGCCCGCCACCGTCCCCGGGACGCCCACCGCGAGGTGGCTGCGGTGGTGGATCTGGAAGGAGTACTCGCCGTTCTCGTCCAGGAACATCTCCGGGTGGGCCCTCAGT
The DNA here is from genome assembly GCA_965208295.1 of Longimicrobiales bacterium. Taxonomy (GTDB): domain Bacteria; phylum Gemmatimonadota; class Gemmatimonadetes; order Longimicrobiales; family Gaopeijiaceae; genus Bin94. The sequence continues at coordinate 4,894,164 of OZ242328.1, forward strand.
GGGGCCTTCTCCCGGAAGTCCATGACCGTCGAGGACCCGTCGGGGAAGCGGATCACCATGAAGCCTCCGCCACCGATATTCCCCGCCACAGGGTGGGTGACCGCAAGCGCGAAACCTGTTGCGATGGCCGCGTCGACAGCGTTGCCCCCCGCCCGCAGCACCTCCGCCCCGGCCCGGCTCGCGTGCGGGTACGCGGAGACCACCATCCCTCCACCGGACTCGAGGTTGCTTTGCCCAACGGTAATCTCGGGCGGTTCGGCCGCGGGAGCGGCACAGGCGGCGACGACGAGGGCCGCCAGGAGCGGCACGGACTGGAAGAATTGACGCGGGTTCATCTGGGTCTTCAATCTCCGTCTGTTGGCCCCCGGAGGGGGTGTAACCGTGAGCAGTCCAAAGTGTACCCCGGGAAGGATGTCCACAAGGGACTAGTCAACCACAGTTGACAAAATGGAAAGCGTGGTTGACTGTTCGCCCCTTCAACTCCCCGCCACCGCGGCCACCTTCCCCTCGCGCCCCGGCTCGGGCATCAGCGGCGGCACCGGAATGGCGGAATCGCCGGCGGCATACGAGTCCCGCCCGCTCCCCTCTTCCGGTTCACTGCGCCGAAAGAAGCGCGCCACATCACTCACCACGCTGTAGAGCACCGGCACCAGAACAAGCGTGAGGAAGGTGGCGAAGATGATGCCCACGATCACCGCCACCGCCATCGGACCCCACCACGCCGCCTGCTCCCCGCCCCAGAACAACTCCGGCGACAGGCTGGCGAAGAGCCCGAAGAAGTCGAAGTTGAGGCCGACGGCAAGCGGGACCAGCCCGAGCGCGGTCGTCAGCGCGGTGAGCAACACCGGACGCAGGCGCGTCTTCCCCCCCTGAACCACCGCCTCGCGACGATCCATGCCGTCCCGCTTTCGGAGCACGTCGATGTAGTCGATCAGCACGATCGCGTTGTTCACTACGATGCCGGCGAGCGAGATCACCCCCACCCCCGTCATGATGATCACGAAGGGCATCTGGAAGACCAGGAGGCCGATCAGCACCCCGATCGTCGACATGATCACCGACGACAGGATGATGAGCGGCTTCACGACCGAGTTGAACTGGGTGACCAGGATGAGCGCGATCAGCATGAGGGCCATCATGAAGGCGGTCACGAGGAATGCCTGCGCCTCCTGCTGGTCCTCCTGCTCGCCGGTGAAGGCCATGGCGTAGCCGGGTGGAAGTGTCGCCGCGAAGTCCGCCAGCAGCCCCTCCACCTCACCGCGAACGTCGTTGCTGTTGTAGCCAGCGGCCACCTCGGCGCTCACCGTCGCCACACGGTCCATGTCCTTGCGGCGAATCGAGCTGTACCCCTCGCCCACCGTCCAGTCGGCCACCGACAGCAGCGGGATCTGGATCCCGTCGGCGAACGCAGTCAGATGGTTGAGGTCCGTCAGCTCCCTGCGGTCCTCCTCGCGCAGGCGCACGATGATGTCGTACTCGTCGTTGCCGGTGCGGTACTTGGCCGCTTCCAGTCCGTTGATAGCCCCGCGCACCACGAATCCCACATCGTTGGTCGAAAGCCCGTACAGGCTGGCCTTTTCGCGGTCCACCTCGACGCGCAACTCGGGCCGCGCGTCGTCCATGTCGCTCTCGAGGCCGACCAGACGAGCGTACACGGGCGCGGCCTCGATGAGGTTGACGGCCTGGTTTGCCAGGTCCTCGAGAAGCACCGGGTCCTCGCCGCTGATCTCGATGTTCACCGGCGGCCCCGAGGGTGGCCCCTCGGTGACCTTGTCGACTCGCACCTCGGCGCCGGCCAGATCCCTCCCCACCCGCTCCTGCATGTCGGCCAGTGTGCCGAATACGTCGAAGCTGCGGTCCTGGTAGTCCACCATGCTGACCGTGATCCGGCCGGCCTCCGGACCCGACGGTCCGCCGCCGTCCATCGGGTTGCCGCCGCCCCCCGACCCCACGGTCGAAACGACGGTCTCGGCGTCATCGAGCCCGGCGATCCCCGCCAGTTCCGCCTTCAAACGGCGCGCGTAGCCGTCGGTAACCGCCGCCGAGGTGCCCACCGGAGCCTCGACCGCCACGTAGACCGTCGCGGGCGGGATGTCCTCGGGAAAGTACTCGACCGGGGCTGCGAATCGGCCGTACACCATGACGGTGCCAACCAGGGCAAGGACCGAGCCCGACAGCACCAGCGCGCGATGGTCCAGTGCCCAGCGCAGCCTCCGCTCGTACCACCCGACCAGACGGGGGAAGCCACGCGCCATGAACGCCTTGCCCATGCGGTCGAGGAGCTTCGCGTGCAGGAGCCACAGTCCCGCCGCAGTGACCACGAAGAGCAGCGGGGTGAGCGGATTCGCGATTCCCACCGGGAGCAGAACGAGCCCCGCAAGACAGAGCAGCAACACCCGCGCACGCCGAGAAAGCCGCCGCGGCCGGGAACTCTCCGGGTCCATGAAGAGAGAGCACAGCGTCGGCACGATCACCAGGGCCACGAAGAGCGAACTCGACAGGGTGACGATCAGGGTGAGCGGCAGGTACTGCATGAACTGCCCCGCCATGCCGGGCCAGAAGAGGAGCGGGGTGAAGGCGGCCAGGGTGGTGGCGGTGGCCGCGATGACCGGGACCGCCACTTCTCCGGTCGCCTTCTTCGCGGCCGTCCTGCGGTCCCACCCTTCCTCCATGAACCGGTAGATGTTCTCGACGATCACGATCGCGTTGTCGACCAGCATGCCGAGCGCGAGGATGAGCGAGAAGAGGACCACCATGTTCATCGAGACGCCCATCGCCCAGAGCACGATGAAGGAGAGGAACATCGAAGTCGGGATCGAGATGGCCACGAAGATCGAGGTGCGCAGGCCCAGCACGAAGAGGAGCACGCCCACGATCAGGATCAGCCCGGAGATGATGTTGTTCTGCAGACTGCTCACCATGTCGCCGATGTCGGCGGACATGTCCGAGGTGATCGAGACCACGGTGGACGGGGGGAAGAGGGGCCGCATGGCCTCGATCTCGGCCCGTACCGCCTCGGCCGTCGCGATGATGTTCTGGCCGGAGCGCTTGACCACGTCCAGGGTGACGACCGGTTCCTCGTCCAGCCGCGCGTAGCTCGCGCGCTCGGCGAAACCGAACCCCACAGTGGCCACGTCGCGCACATAGATCGGGCGCCCCCCGACCGTCTCCACGACCAGGTCCCCAACCACCGAAGGATCGTCGAACTCCCCGTCCACCCGCACCAGGTATTTCACCCCGTTCACGTCGATCGACCCGCCCGGGATATTCACGTTCTCCTGTCGGATCGCACTCAGTACATCGTCGAACGAAACGTTGTAATACTGCAACTTGGACAGGTTGACTTCAACCTTTACTTCACGCTCCAGGCCACCCCGCAGGTCCACCCTGAGCACCGCTGGAATCGCCTCGATCCGCTCCTGCAGATCCTCGCCCACTTCCTTGAGCCTGACCAGTCCGTAGCCGCCCGCGATGTTCACCTGCATGACGGGCGCGTCGCTCATCGAGAACTCGAGGATGAACGGGTCTTCCGCGTCCGACGGGATTTCGGGCCGGGCCAGGTCGACCTTCTCCCTCACCTTCTGCAGCGCCTCGTCCATGTTGGTCGAGGTCTCGAACTCGGCGATGATCGACGAGTATCCCTCGACCGAGGTCGACGTGAGTTCCTTGAGACCGGAGATCGTGTTGAGTTCCTCCTCGATTTTCCGCGTCACCAGGCTCTCGATGTCGGACGGCGACACACCGGGGTACAGGGTATTCACCGCGATCGAGGGGATCTCGGTTTCGGGGAACGACTCCTTCGGGATGGCGCGGTAGAAGACCAGGCCGGCGATCGTGATGAAGAAGAAGAGGACGACGACCGATGTCCGATTCTCGACCGCCAGCGTTGTCAGTACGAATTCCTTGAAGGAGCGGGGGTCTCGTCCCTCGGGGGACCGATGGCGGCTGTCGCTCACCGGGCACCGCCTTCCCCGGCCACCACTCGCACGCGGTCGCCGTCGGTCAGGCCCTGCTGTCCCACGACCACCAGCCGGTCACCCGACACCAGCCCCGACCCAATGATGACGTCGTTGCCCTGGCTCGCCTCCACCTCGACCCCGCGGGCGGCCGCGACGGTCTCGCCTCCGGCCTCCTCGACCACGTAGACGACCTGCCCATCCTCCATGGAAACGAGCGCCTGGCGCGGTATCACGATTGCGTCGGCCATTTCGCCCTGGGTCACCGACACTTCGGCGACCATGCCCGGCTTGATCTGACCACCCGGGTTGGGAAGCGTCAGCTCGATCGGGAACGTGCGGGCGTCGAGATCCACTGCCACGCCCACGTAGGTCACGGAACCGACGAAGGCCTCATCTGGAAGCACATCGAAGGAGACGGACGCATCCGCGCCTGCCGTCACGTACAGCGCATAGCGTTCGGGAACCCCGGCCATGATCTTGATCGTGTCCGCCTGGATGACCCTGGCCACCACCGTCCCCGGCTGCACCATCGTGCCGACCTCCACGAACCGGTCGTTCAGGATGCCGCGAATGGGCGCGCGTACGGTCGTGCGGGCAAGGCGGGCCTCGAGTGCGTCGAGGTTCCCCCGGCTCTGCTCCGCCGCGTGCTGGGCTTCGTGGTAGGCCAGTTCCGAACCGACCCCATCCTCCTCGTAGAGCTTCTTTCGGCGCTCCCAGACTTCGTCGTTGTACTCCGCCTGCGCGGCCGCGGTTTGGACCTGTGCCCTCAGGATCGTGTCGTCCAGACGGAGAATCGCGTTGCCCACCCGGACCGGGCTCCCCTTGTCGAGTACTACCCGGCGCACGACCCCAACCTCCTCCGCCGACACCATCACGTCGCGCATGGCCAGGGCCACGCCCGTGAGCCGTATGGTGCTGGTGAAGTCACGCCCCTCCACGCGCTCCACCTCGACGTTGACCACGCGGCGGTAGTCTTCAGCCGCCTCTCCCGTCTGCTCCGGAGGTTCGCCCTGCGCTCCGCCGCACCCGGCCGCTCCGCCAGCCATCACGGCCAGAATGAGAAGGCGGACCACGCCGACCCGCCAATCGATCCCTGGCCGAATTTCCGCACTGCTGGTCACGATCGTACTCGCTCCACACTGTGATTCATTCCTCGTCATCGTGCTACACCCTCTTCCCCGGCTCCCTGCCAGTCAATATCCACCATCGGCACCCGCCCGGCTGCTTCGTCAAGACGCGCCCGTGCCGCAAGATAATCATAGACCGCCTGCGCGTAGTTGAACTCGCTCTGCCGCAGCGCGCCCTCGGCGTCCGTCAGCTCGAGCTGGCTCCCCAGTCCCTCCCTGTACTGCGCGCTCGCGATCTCGTACCCCCGCCGCGCATGCCCTACCGCCAGACGCTGCCCCGCGGCGCGCGCGTGCGCCTCGTGGACCTCGTCCACCAGGTTGCGCAGCTGCACCTCCGCCCGGTCCGACGCCACGCGGGTCTGGGTTTCCGCCTGGCGCAGCGCGGCCCGCTTCTGATCGATCCGGGCGTCGCGCCCGAATCCCGAGAAGACGGGGATGGTCACACGAAGTCCCACCTGCTTGGACGAACCGCGCTGCGCGCTGCTCCCGAAGAAGTCCGGCGAGCCGTTCTGTTGCGCCGCAAGGCCGTAGGTTCCGAATGCGAAGACCTTGGGCAGATATTCCACCTGCTCGATCCGCAACTCGGAGTGGCGCAGATCGCGCGTCATCTCCAGTTGCCGGATGTCGGACCGGCCGGGGGCGTTGCGGCGCACGAAATCCGCGGCTTCCCCCTCGTCCACGTCGGGTACCCCGTTGAAGCCCAGTATGTCCCGATTGGCCGGCGTGTTGTCGCTCAAGCTCTCCAAGTCCATATGGGCCAACGACCCCCCCACCTCGAACCGCGTCTCCGGGTCCAGCGCAAGCTCGACCGCCAGCTCCCTCGCGGCCGCTTCCACGCGGTTCCGGGCGCGCCTCAGATTGGGCTCCAGGTTGGCCAGCTCCACCTCGAGGCGCAGCACGTCGTAGACCGGGGACAGGCCGGCCTCCTGCATGGCGCGGGTCTCGTCGAGTGACTGACGAACGCGTTTGAGCGAGTTTTCGGTCAGCCGCACCTCCTCCTGGCCGAGCAGCAGCTCGTAGAAGGCCATCCGGATCCGGGTCACCGCCTGTTGCGTCCGTCCGCGCAGTGCCTCGCGCTGCACCCGTTCAAAGCCGGCTGCGGCGCCCAGGCCAACGAAAACCCTGGGATCGAATAGCTTCTGTTCAGCGTTGAGCGACAGGTTCCAGATGTTGTCCGCGCCGAACTGCACCGGGATGAAATCCCCCTCGGCCGCGTTCGGGTTGAAGATCTGGGCGGGCAGGAAGCTCACCTGGGGCGCCACGTTGCGGGTGAACGAACTCGACAGGTCCAGGCTCGGGTAGACGTTGCTCCAGGCTTCGGACACCTGCTCTCCGGCCACGGCCACCTGGTATTCGGCCTCCAGGACATCGCGGTTCCGCTCCAGTGCCACCCGGACGACCGTGCTCAGGAGGACGGGGTCGTCGCCGAGCTCCGGAGGTGCGGACCGTTCCTGCGCGTCCGCTCGGCCACCGGAAATGGAGGCGCCGGCCAGCGTGGCCAGCAACGGGATGGTGACGCGCATGACCAGCGCCCGGAGCGCCCGCCGGAGTCTCTCTCGATGGCGTCCGTGCGTGGCGCCCACCTCACCGGATGTATCCATATGTGTATCCATGCCAATAACTTGCCCCTCCCTGAGAGTATTACCAGAAGTCGAGACACCTGTGTCGGGAACTTCGTTGAATGGGCCCGAAGTCCTTGACTGATCCTGTCCCTTCACATAGGGTCAGACACATGCAGTCGGCGGCACGACACAGGCTTGCTACGTGACGCCGGACGGTCATCGCAAATGCGGTGGACGGAGGAAAGTACAGCTTACCTGAAGGAGCAGAGGATGCGGACCACGGGAACCGTCAAGTGGTTCAATGACGCAAAGGGATTCGGTTTCATCAGCCCGACGGCCGGCGAGCGAGATTGTTTCGTTCACTACTCGGCCATCGAGGGTGATGGGTTCCGGAGCCTGGCAGAGGGAGACCAGGTCGAGTTCGACATGGTCAACGGTCCCAAGGGACCCGCAGCGGAGAACGTGATCCGCGTGGGAAACTAAAGTAACGACACGCGAAGCAGCCGCTTCGCACCAATCGCGTAAAGAGGCCGGTGGGGTTGCCCCGCCGGCCTCTTTTTTTCGGCTAGCGACCAAGAAGGGCCGCATGCCAGCGCTCCGAAGCGGGGCCCTCCCAGCGGCCCGCGCGCAACTCCGAGAGTGCCGTGATGGAATTGTCGAAGACCGTGGAACCGGGCGTAACCTCGCCCTGTTGCGCGAGTTGGCGAAACTCGGGACGGGATGCCCGCCGGATGGCGCCGGTGTCGTCCCGGTACCAGACCGCCTCGTTCCCCAGAAAGCGCGTGCCCAACCGGCCTTCGAGGTCCCGCAGCACGTGAACCAGGGCGTCGATGGAACACCCCGAGGGGGGTGCGCGCTCCATGTCGACCGCCACGATCAGGAAACGTCCGTGGCGCCATGAACGGGTCGCCCGCAACGGGACGCCGTGCGCCGCCCAGCCTTGCAGGAAATCGTCGACACAGCCAAGCAGTTCTTCGGTCTTGGACGCGCCGAGTTCCCGGTCCGTGCCGAAAATCCAGATCCGCGCGCTGCCCGGAAAATCCTCCATCCTCAAATCCTCCATCCTAGCCGCCTTCAAGACGATCTCGCTGAGGCCGCCGGGGCCTCCGCCGGGGGCGCCTTGTCCAGCAGCACCGCCACCCACTGCAGGTCTTTGGTGTATTCCAGCATGATCTTCACCACCATGGTGAGGGGCACCGAGAGCACCGCCCCCACCGGTCCCCACAGCCACCCCCAGAAGACCAGCGAGAGCACCACGACCAGCGTCGACAGTCCCAGTCGGCGCCCCATCAGCGTCGGCTCCAGCCAGTTCCCGAAGACGATGTTGACGGTCAGGTATCCGAGGCCCACGATGACGGCCTGCTTCAGGTCGACGCCCACGAACATGCCGGCGGCATCGACCTCGATCAGCGCCAGCGCAAGTGCGGGCACCGATGCGATCACGGACCCGATCGTGGGGATGTAGTTGAGGAACAGGGCGATCAGCCCGAGGAGGAGCCAGTGTTCGAGGCCCATCGCCCAGGTCCACGCACCCAGCAGAATCCCGGTGGCAAGACTAACGAGCGTCTTGATCACGAGGTAACCCTGGACTTCCTCGACGATCGCGGTCAGGCGCTCGTTGGAGGCGACCGCGTCGCCCGCGATCACGCCGAGTTTGCGGGGAAAGACGACGGCCTCGCTGAGGGCGAAGGCGAGGATGATGAAAACGAGAAAAGTGCTGGACACCAGGGACAGCGCCCAGGTGGTTGCCGCAGTGGCCATGGTCGCGAGTCTGGACACGTCGAGCAGGCCCAAGACCGTCGCACTGAGTTCCTCGTCCTCCACCAACCCAAAGCTCCTCGCGATGTCGACCAACCAGGTAACGAGCGCCCCGCCCTGTTCGACCAAGCGTGCCTGGAGCCCCGCCACCTGCTGAGCCCCCAACACAATCAGCAGGCCGAACACGCCAGCCACGGCCAGCACGGTGATGGGGATGGCCACGAAGACCGGGACTCGCTTGCTCTTCAGCCAGAGCACGATCGGAAGGCAGATCACCGCAAGAAAACCGGCCAATGCGACCGGCAGCACGACCGGCTCGGCGAAACGCAGACCCTGGATCAGAATGACCCCGACCGCGAGTGTGAAGAGGAAGCGAAGACCCGGGGTCTGGTCCTGTTGGTCGAAAAACATCACGTCGGTATCGAAGGCTCTTCTGCGGAGGTGATCTTGAGTCTATGAGCAAGCCGTCGTCACGAAAACCCCACGGCGCATCCCCGAGCGCGGCCGACGAGCCGGTTTCCCGTCCCCCCGAGGGCGCCAATCTGCTGGCCGAGTGCCGCGTGGACACCTTCCGTTCCGGCGGCAAGGGCGGGCAGCATCAGAACAAGGTCGAGTCGGGCGTTCGCCTGACGCACCGGCCCACGGGACTCGTGGTGACGTCGCGCAGGCACCGGTCCCAGCATCGAAACCGGGAGGACGCACTCAAGCGGCTGCGGCGGAAGCTGGAGGCGCGGAACCGGCCCGCGAAACCGCGCGTGCCCACCAGGGTGCCGCGGCGGGAGAAGCGGAAACGGCGGGAGGAGAAGAAGCGGCGGGCGCGGTTGAAGCGGCTCCGGGGGACTCCGGACCGGGAAGAGTAAGAAGGACGACTTACGTCCCTGCCCGGCAACCCGCCCCAGCGGACCCTGACTACAGTGCGCGCACCGCGTCCACGACCTCGTCGAACGGGGGCAGCACGTGCGGGTCTTCGCTGACCCACGCATAGCTGACCCGGCCCTCCGCATCGACGACGAACACGGACCGGTTGGCGATCCCCCGCAACCCCGCCAGCTCCTCCCGCAGCACGCCGTACGCCGCCGCCGCGGTCTTGTTGAAGTCGGAGAGGATCGGGAACGGCACCCCCATCTCCTCGGCCCACTTCGCGTTCACGAATGGCGAATCGATGCTGATCCCGTAGACTTTCGCCCCCATCTCACCCCAAACGCCCCAGTTCTCGGCGACGTGGCAGAACTCCTTCGTGCAAACACCGCTGAACGCCAGCGGCACGAACATCAGCACCACCGGCTTACCGCGGTGTTCCGACAGGGTGACCGGGTCTTCACCCAGCACCCGCATGAGAGAGAAATCCGGCGCGTTGTTTCCCGCTTCGAGCCCGCTCAAGGCTGCCTCCATTGTGTCGCGTGTTTCGGTGTGGCGGCGCTTCCCGCCGCTGTGGGTGGATCCCCCCGAAATCTAACGGCTCCGATCCGCGCGCCGCCGGGACCAGAAGGCGATGGCCCCGCAGTCGTTGATGTCCCCCGGCCGGCGGCTGAAGCGCAATGGCGTCCGCAGGCCGGTGCTCCCGATACTCACCCTCCCCGCCGCGTCCACAGCAGCACGACACCGCAGTTGCTCGCGTTCACCCCGCGGTATTGGATCGGCGTGCGCAGCCCCCAGTAGATCTCGGCCAACTCCACCATTTCGGGCGAGAAGGAGTCGATGTTCATGTCCGTGGGAATTCCGTCCACATACACCTTCAACTCACAGCCGTTGGGGTCCCCTCGGGCCGGCCCCATGAGCTTGGTATCGCCCACGCTTGCCCGGTCTACCTGGACGCCCGGGACATTCGAGAAGGCATCCGACAGGAAACTCACGGGGAACTTTTCGAGATCGTCACGCGTGAGCAGCCGCATCACCTGACCACTGTCGATCCTCCGGTATACGCCGTTGACCAGCAGGTGCCGTGAGCGCACTTCGACCTTGATCGGCTCAAGGACCACCGCGTCCACCGCCATGGCCAGGTCGACGACCGTCGTGCCGTCGGAGTGGACCGATACCGGCTCCAAACGATTCGCATAGCCGATCATCTCCACGCTGAGCCGCGCTTCACCGGACAGCGTCGCGAACTGGACGTTGCCGCGTTTGTCGGTGACTCGAGTCTCGCCACCGACCAGCGAGACCGCCGCCCCCTCGATGGATCGCCCCGTCCCCGCCTCGCGAACCCTGACCAACAGCGTCGCGGGCAGGCCGGCTTCCACTTGCTCGAGCCGTCTCAGCAGCATCGTTATCTCCTCCGGGCGGATCACCTCGATCTCCTCGGTCGCCGTGAAGTATCCACCCTTGCGTGCCGTGATGACCCATGTCCCCGCCGGAACCTCGAAGGAAACCTGCCCGTCCACCCTGGTGATGTACGGCGTGGCCTGTCCCGGGACCCGAATCAAGGCGCCCATCAACGGCGCCTGGGTCTGGGCGTCGCGCATCTGTACGGTCATGCGCACCGTCGTCGGCTCCTGGGCGTGCAGAACCGTGTGGGGTGCGGATGCACCCACGGCCAGGGAAGCCGCGAAGCCAAGCAGAGCGGTCCGGCACCAGGCCCGACGGGGCGCTCTGGCGAGCTGCATTGTGTGGGGTGTCATCGTTTTCCACCTCCTGTCCCGGGTCCTGTGCACCCGGTTTCGTAGTCCTTGTTGCCCATCCGCTACCCTTCCCCGGCCCGGCGCTTCGACCAGAATACGACGGCACCGCAACCTCCCACATCGAAACGCGTGGGTGTCCGCTCGGCCCAGAATACTTCGGCCAATGCCAGGTCCTCCGCGTCAACATCGTCAATGTTCAGCCCCCAGAACGCCAGGGGCCACCCGTCCATCCACACCTTCATCTCACAACCTCCGCGACCCAGGAGGACGGCTTCGCCCTCCCGGTGCTCCACCCTGACCCCCGGACGAATCCGGAGTGCTTCCGACAGATACGGGACGCCCCGCTCCATCATTTGCTCGCGGGTCAAGACCTTGTTCACCCGATTGCGATCCATCCTCCAGTACACCCCCTGCTTTTCCAGGTACCGGGACTGAGCCGTCACCTCGAGGGGCGCGAGGATCACGGCATCGACCGACATCGCCACCTCCAGGACCGTCGTGCGCCCCTCGTGCAGCGGGACGGGCTCGGTACGCTTCTCATACCCAAGCGCCCCCACGGTGACCTCCGCGACCGGCCCGCTCACGTCCCTGAACTCGACCCACCCTTGTCCATCCGTCATCCGCGCCCGGCCTTCCGGCAGCGAGACGGCCGCCCCTTCGATCAGACGGCCCGAGCCGAATTCCGCGACCCTCACCAGCAGCCTCCCGGGGATGCTCGTGTCCACGTCGCCCACTTCATGCATCAGGAAGGTCAGCTCCCCGGAGAGCATCACCCGGAAGTCGCCTCGCAGCGTCGCGTACCCACCCTTGCGCGCGGTCAGCGTGTAGTATCCCGGAGGGACTCCGAAGGTGACCCGCCCGTCCGTGCCGGTGACGTATCGCCTGGGCAGGCCCGACAGCTCGATCAACCCACCCCTCAGTACCCCTTTGGTCTCCGCTTCAAGGAGGCGCACGGTCATGCGGACCGTCTCCGATTGCTGATCGGGCTCCTGCGCTGCCAGGCCGCGGGCGGAACCCATGGAGCCGGACAGGAAGACCAGGAGCGCCAGGAGGGCGGTCCGGTACCGGCCCGGCCGGGACGCCTCTCCGGGTTGCATTGAATGGCGGGCCATCGTTCTACCGTCTCCTCGCCGACTCTCGGGACCAGAGCAGGACGGCGCCGCAAGCGCCCGGGAACCGCGCCGGCGTCCGTCCTCTCTGGTAGACCTCGGCGAATTCCACCTCCTCCGCCAGAACATCGTCAATGTTCAACCCCACCGGATCGGAATCCGTCAGCGGCTGTCCGTCCAGGTACACGGCTATCCCGCAACCCGTATGGGTCGTAAGGGCAGCGAGGGCCCCCCGGTAGTCCACCCGAAACCCCGACAGGCTGCGGAACGCATCCGCCAGGCGCGGCTCCGCCCGCTCCATGATCTCCTCCCTCGTCAGGAGCCTGTCCGGCCAGCCCCGGTCGATCCTCCAGTAAACTCCCTGCTTTTCCAGGAATCGGGATTCGGCCTTCACTTCGATTGGCGCCAGGACCACCGCGTCGATTGCCATCGCCACCTCGACAACGGTCGTGCGCCCATCGAGCAGCGGGATGGGCACGGTGCGCGTCTGATAGCCGAAGCCTCTCACAGTGACCTCGGCGACCGGCCCGCTCAGGTCCGTGAACTCGAGCCAACCCTGCCCGTCCGTCATCCGCGCCCGTCCCCCGGTGAGCGTGACGGCCGCTCCCTCGACCAGCCGCCCCGATCCGAACTCCGCGACCCGAACCAGCAGCCTCTCGGGGATGCTCGTGTCCACATCCCCCAGTTCATGCATCATGACGGTGAGGTCGCCGTTGTAGATCGCCCGGAAATCACCCCGCACGGTCGCGTATCCGCCCTTGTGCACGGTGAAGGCGTAGGTGCCCACGGGGATGTCGAAGGAGGTCTGCCCGTTCATGCCGGTGACGTACCTCCCTGCCTGGCCCGACAACTCGATCAACGCGCCCAGCAGCGCCCCGTCGGCGTCGGCGTCGCGAACGTGGGCGGTAATGCGGACCATCTCGGCCTCCCGGGCAGGCTCCTGGGCCGCGAGTCCGGAGGCGGATGCAAGAGAACCGGCGGAGAGGCAGACTGCGAGCGCAAGCCGCTGGCGTTTCTCCATGATAGACCGCCCTCCTCAACGCCGGGTCTGGATATGGACGACGCCGCAGCCACGCTGCCGAAGCACGTGGACCTCCACCCTCTCCACTTGGCTGACCGGGACAACGTCGATATTTAGCCGATCGTACCTTCTGCGTATTCCGTCCACCCGCACGCCAAGCGTGCAATTCCGGGGCGCTACCAGCCGCGCTTCGTCGGGTCTGGGGCGTTCCACTCGAAAACCCTCCAGCGCCTCCAGCGTCGCGAGCGCGTCCGAGAGCCTGTTGACGGCGAGTTCACCGAGCATTCGGCGCGTAAACAGAGCCGCCCGCTCCCCCCGGCGCCCCAGGTAGTTGGAGTCGAGCACGTCCATGGCGCGGGTGCGGACCACGACTTCGATCGGTTCGGGCACGGCCTCCGAAACCGTCATCGCAACCCGCACGGCCGCCGTACGAAACGGATGCAGCGCGACCGGCGCGGTGCGCGTCGCATAGCCGCTCATCTCCACGGAGATATCGGCAACCAGCATGTCGAGCGCGCTGAATTCGATGTACCCCCCCGAGTCCGTTACACCCCCCGGACCCCCCAGAACCGATACCCGCGCCCCCCCGATTCCACCCCCATTCCCATGGTCCACGACCCGGATCTCCAGGGTGGCGGTCGCGTTCGGGTCCATGGTCCGGACCCGTTCCAGCGGCAGCGTGAATTCTCCCGGCTCGAGCACGTCCAGGTTCCCCGACAGCACCTCGTACCGACCCCTGCGCACCGTGAGCCCGTAGCTCCCCTTCGGAACCTCCATCACGACACGCCCGTCCACGCCCGTCACGTAGCGGTCGACCAGCCCGGACAGCTCGAGCACCGCGCCCAGCAACCCATCCTCGCTCCGGCCGTCGATTACCCGGGCGGTCAGGCGGACGACTTCTCCCCGGTGGTCCTGGCCGGCGCCAACGTGGGCCGCCGCCGGCTCCACCAGCCCCGGAATACCGATTTGCATGCAGAAGAGGGTCGCGACAGTAGCGAAACAGGGTGCCGGTCGCATATCTTTAGCCCGTACCTTCATCATGAGAGCGTCAGGATGAGCAGATACGCCATAGTGTTCCTTGTGGCCGGTGCGTTCGGTATCGGCATCGCCGGGCGGGAAACCCCGGGTTCATACCCCGCCCCGCTGCCGGCGGTTCCGTGGCAGGTCCCCCAAACGTCAATCGAGACGGGGGATTTCGCCAGCCCGGGCCCGAACGAAATCGTCGCGCAGTACTGCGTCCGCTGCCACAACGAGCGCCGCCGCATCCAGAACCTCGTCCTCGAGGGATTCGACATCGCCGATGCCGCGCAGCGGCGCCCCACGATCGAGAAGATGATCCGCAAGCTCCGCGCGGGGATGATGCCGCCCCAGGGGATGCCGCGGCCCGAGCCCGAGGTTCTGGCCGAGATGGCCACGGAGCTCGAGGAGACCATGGACCGCATCGCGGCCAGCGACCCGAACCCGGGGCGGAGGACCTTTCAGCGACTCAACCGCGCCGAGTACGCCGCCGCGGTGAAGGACCTGCTCGGTCTCGATATCGATGTGGCGACCTTCCTCCCCCTCGACACCAAGAGCGCCAACTTCGACAACATCGCCGACGTGCAGATGCCCTCGGCGACGGTCATGGAGGGGTATCTGCGCGCGGCGGGACAGGTCAGCAGGCTGGCGCTGGGCGACCCCGAGGCGGAGATCTCCTCCACCGAATACCGCATTCCCAGGGTGGCGTCGCAGAAGGACCAGGTGGAGGGCGCCCCGATCGGCACGCGCGGCGGGCTCTCGGTGCTGCACAACTTCCCCGCCGACGGCAAGTACGTCTTCCACATCATGCCGTACAACGCCGTGGAGGGCGAGGTCTTCGGGCGCACCTTCGGGACCGAGCAGATCGAGGTCTCGATCGACGGCGAGCGCGTGGCGCTCCTCACCATCGACCGCTGGATGTCGGAATCCGAGCCCACCGGGCTGAACATCCGCACCGACTCGATCTACGTGACGGCCGGGCAGAAGCGCGTTTCGGCCGCCTTCATCCGCCAGTTCGAGGGCGTGGTCGACGACCTGATCCGCCCCATCGACCACACCCTCGCCGACGGACAGATCGGGATCGGCTACGGCGTCACCACCCAGCAGCACCTGCAGCGGCTCACCGTGCTCGGCCCCTTCGACGTGACCGGCGTATCGGACACCCCGGCGCGCCGCAGCGTCTTCATATGCCGCCCCACCCTGCCCGAAGAGGCCCTGCCCTGCGCCCGCCGGATCATCGAACGGGTCGCGACCCGCGCCTACCGCCGTCCCGCCACGGACAGCGACATCGACGGCCTCCTCCCCTTCTTCGAGATGGGCGCGGCCGACGGCGGCTTCGAGAAGGGCATCCGCACCGCCCTGCAGGCGATCCTGGCCAGCCCCCACTTCGTCTTCCGCGTCGAGCGGACCCCCGCCGACACGGGACCCGACGGCATCTACGAGATCGCCGGCCCGGATCTCGCGTCACGGCTGTCGTTCTTCCTCTGGGGCGCGCCCCCCGACGACGAACTCCTGAAGCTGGCCCGGTCCGGCGCCCTATCCGACCCCGCCGAACTCGAGCGGCAGGCGCGGCGCCTCCTGGCCGACTCGCGCGCCGAAGCCCTCGCCAGCCGCTTCGCCGCGCAGTGGCTGCGCCTGCAGGACCTGGAGAAGATCCACCCCGACGCGCTCACCTACCCCTACTTCGACCAGACGCTGGCCGACGCGATGCACCGCGAGACCGAGCTCTTCTTCCACCACCTGGTGGAGGAGGACCGCTCCGTCCTCGAGATGCTCACCGCCGACTACACCTTCGTCAACGAGCGCCTGGCCCGGCACTACGGAATCACCGGGGTCACCGGGCCCGCCTTCCAGAAGGTCGACTACCGCACCGACCACCGCCGCGGCCTTCTCGGCCACGGCAGCATCCTCACCCTCACCTCCCACCCCGACCGCACCTCCCCCGTGCTGCGCGGCAAGTGGGTCCTCGAGGTGCTGCTCGGCACGCCGCCCCCTCCCCCGCCCCCCGACATTCCCGCCTTCGAGGAGACCGCGGCCGCCGAGGAGGGGCGCTTCCTGACCGTGCGCGAACGCCTGGAGGAGCACAGCAAGAACCCGCAGTGCCGCTCCTGCCACAACGTGATGGACCCCCTGGGGCTGGCGCTCGAGAACTTTGACGTGACGGGATCCTGGCGGATCCGCGACGAGGGCAACCCGATCGACCCGGTCGGGATGATGTACAACGGCAAGGAACTCACCAGCCCCACCGACCTGCGCAACGCTCTGCTCGACATCCCGGATGTCGTGCTCAGCACCTTCACCGAGAACCTCATGGCCTTCGCCCTCGGCCGCCGCGTCGAGTACTACGACATGCCCTCCATCCGGGCCATCATCCGCGACGGGGCCACGAACGACTACCGCATGTCGTCCTTCGTCCTGGGGGTGGTCGGCAGCCCCGCCTTCCGCATGGCGCGGGCCGGCACGCCGGTGGCCGAGGAGGACCCCGGCCACGAGTCCCAACGAGAAGGCAACTGACGGTGTCCAATGAAAAGCAGCCCGTGAACAGAATTCCCCCGAGTCACCCAACCCAAGAGGACTGATTCGAATGAAATACCTCAGCGGCAAGCACATCTCGCGGCGCGCCATGCTCAAGGGAGCCGGGACCGCCATCAGCCTGCCCCTCCTCGACGCCATGATCCCCGCGGGCCGCCTGTGGGCGTCCACAACCGCGGGCAAGGCCGCCGACCGCACCCGCCTCGTCTGCATCGAGCAGGTGCACGGGGCCGCCGGCTGCAACGACTGGGGCGCGAGCCAGAACCTCTGGTCCCCCGCGGAGACCGGGAAGAACTTCGACCTGTCCCCCAGCAGCCTCAAACCGCTCGAGTCCTTCCGGAAGTACCTGACGATCGTCAGCGACACCGACGCCCGCATGGCCGACGCCTACTCGCCGGCCGAGATCGGCGGAGACCACTTCCGTACCAGCGCGGTGTTCCTCACGCAGGCGCACCCCAAGCAGACCGAGGGCTCCGACGTCCGCGTCGGCACCTCCTTCGACCAGCTTTACGTGCAGCGCTTCGGCAACGACACGCCGATCCCCTCCATGCAGCTTTCCATCGAGAACGTCGACCAGGCCGGGGGCTGCGCCTACGGCTACGCCTGCGTCTACACCGACACCATCAGCTGGGCCTCGCCCAGCGAGCCGCTCCCCATGATCCGCGACCCGCGGGCCGTCTTCGAGCAGCTCTTCGGCGCCGGGGGAACTGCCGAGCAGCGCGCCGAGCGCCTGATGACCAACCGCAGCATCCTGGACTGGGTGATGGGCGAGATGTCGTCCATGCGGCGCCAACTGGATCCCGCCGACGTGCACCGCCTGGACCAGTACGCGCAGAACATCCGCGAACTGGAGCAGCGCATTCAGCGCATCGAGGCCCAGAACGTGAGCGGCGAGGAGCGGCAGATCCCCGAGGCGCCGGTCGGCGTGCCCGACTCCTTCGAGGACCACGTGAAGCTCATGTTCGACCTGCAGGTGCTCGCCTTCCAGTCGGACACGACCCGGGTCTTCTCGCTCAAGCTGGGCCGCGATGCGTCGCCCCGCGTATACCCCGAGTCGGGTGTCGAGACGCCCTTCCACTCGGCCTCGCACCACGGCGGCCGCCCCGAGCGCGTGCAGCAGTTCGGCCGCATCAACGAGTACCATATCTCGATGCTGCCGTACTTTCTCGAGAAGTTGCAGCAATCGACCGAGGGCGACGGGACGCTCCTCGACAAGACCATGGTCATGTACGGTTCGGCGATGGGCGACAGCAACCTGCACAACCACATCCGCTGCCCGCTCTTCCTGGTCGGCGGCGCGAGCGGAATCCTGGAGGGCGAGCAGCACATCCGCGCCCAGCCGGGAACGCCCATGGCCAACGTCATGCTGAGCCTGCTCCACAAGCTCGGCGCCGACGACATCAAGAAGTTCGGGAACAGCACGGGGCACTACGAAATCTAGGAGCCGACGGGCAAACCCGTGACAGATTCCCGGTCAGATTCTGGCAGGAATCTGTCACCAAGGAGGCTGGAATGACCACTCAAAGTACTCGTCTTGGACTATTTGACACGGGTAATGACAGATTCTGGCAGGAATCTGTCCTGAGAGGACGCAAGCGGACGGCGGAGCGGCGGAGGTCGAACGGCCGCCGGTTCGCGGGCCTGGCGAGCCTCATCCTCGCGCTGGCCGTCACCGGTGCGGTGGGGCCGGCCGATTCCCCGGTCGCGGATGCCACCGAGCGGGGTGACCTGGAGGCGGTGCGCACCCTGCTCAGGGATGGGGCCGACGTGAACACCGCCCAGAGCGACGGCATGACCGCGCTCCACTGGGCCGCCACCCGCAACGACGCCGAGATCGCGCGCATCCTCCTCTACGCCGGCGCGACCCCGCGCGCGACGACCCGCCTGGGCGGCTACACTCCCCTGCACCTGGCCAGTCGTTCCGGCAGCACCGATGTCGCACAGCTGATTCTCGAGGCCGGAGCCGATCCGAACGTCTTCACCACCACCGGCGTCACCGCCATGCACTTCGCGGCCGACGCCGACGCGGCCGGAGTCGTGGCCCTGCTGGCCGCCCACGGCGCCGACGCCGACGCCCGCGACACCTTCTCCGAGCGCACTCCCCTCATGTTCGCGGCGGTGCGCGGAGCCGACGCCGCGCTGAGCGCCCTCCTCGAGTCCGGTGCCGATCCGGCCCTGCAGACCGCCCTCAAGGACTACCCGGCCATCAGCGTCGCCTGGCGCGCCGAACAGCGGCAGCGCGGACGCGTAAAGGCCGCGGCGGAGGAGCCGGAGGAGGAGGAGGAAGAGGAGCCGCGCGCTCAGGTGCAGGTGCAACAGATTCCACCCGCCCAGCCCCGCACCCCCGCCCGGCCAGCCCCCGCGGCGGCGACCCCGGCGACCCCGGCGGATACGGCCGCCACCCCACCCGATTCGGCCCCGGAGCCCCCCGCCGAGCCCCTCCCCAAAGCCCTCAGCTCGATCGAGCAGATCGGCAAACAGGGCGGGTTCACCGCGCTGCACTACGCGGCCCGGGAAGGCCACCGCTCCGCCGCCGCCCTGCTAGCCGACGCCGGCGCCGACATCAACCAGCCCACCGGCGGCGACCAGTCCCCCCCGATGCTGGTCGCGGTCATCAACGGCAACTACGACCTGGCCCGGGACCTGCTGGAGCGCGGCGCCGACCCCAACCAGGTCAGCGACGACAACGCGGCCCCGCTCTTCGCCACCCTCAACATCGAGTGGTCGCTCAGGACCTGGTACCCGCAGCCCCAGGCCTTCCGCCAGCAGGAGACGCACTACCTCGAGTTCATGAGGCTGCTCCTGGAGGCGGGCGCCGACCCCAACCAGCGGACCAGCACGCACATCTGGTACGCGGCGTACAACGCGGGCCGCATGGGCGTCGACTTCACCGGGGCCACGCCCTTCTGGCGCGCGGCCTACGCAGTCGACGTCGAGGCCATGCGCCTCCTGGTGGAATACGGCGCCGACCCGAACATCTGGACGATCAAGCTGCCGTCGCGGCGCTTCTTCGGGGCGAACGTCCCGGCCCAGCAGCAGCAGGAAGAGCGGCAGGACCCGTCGGGGCTGCCCCCCGTACCCGACGGCGGCCCGGCCATCCACCCGCTGCATGCGGCCTCCGGCGTCGGCTTCGGCACCTCACGGGTGGCGCAGCAGCACCGCAGCGTCCCCGACGGATGGCTGCCCGCGGTGCGCTACCTGGTCGACGAACTCGGCATCGACCCCAACCTGCGCGACAAGGACGGCTACACCGCCATTCATCACGCGGCCGCGCGGGGCGACAACGCCACGATCCTGTTCCTGGTCAGCCGGGGCGCGGACGTGCGCGCGATCAGCCGGCGCGGACAGACCACGGCGGACCTGGCCAACAGTCCCGAACAGCGCGCCCAGCCGCACCCGGCCACGGTCGCGCTCCTGGAGAAGCTCGGCTCGAAGAACAACCACCAGTGCCGGACGTGCGGGAGCGATTGATGGGGCGGATCGGCTGGAGCGCCGCGGCCGCGGCGCTGCTGGTTCCCACCGCGGCCGCCGCCCAGGACACGACCTGGAACCGCTACACGCTCGAGGGCCTCGCCGGCGTGCACGTCCGCGCCGAGACGAACCTGGGCTGCGAGGGCGCGGGGGTGTCGGCCGAGTCGATGCGGACGGACGCGGTGACCGCGCTGGAGGCGGCCGATGTGCCGCTGCTGACCCGGGAAGAGATGCTCGCCAGTCCGGGCATTCCCGAACTGAGGGTGACCTTCGAGTGCGGTGGCGGGGTGGCGGGGGTGGTGGGCTACTCGGTGTCGGTGCGGATCCAGCAGGCCACCCAGATGATCCGCGACACGCAGATCACCCTGTCCGAGGCGGTAACCTGGTGGGCCAGCGAGGTGGGGGTGGCGGAGGCGGGCAGCGTGGCGGAGGCGCTCAAGGCGCTGATGGAGAAGAAGTTGGGCGAGTTTGCGGAGGCGTTTCGGGAGGTGAATGCGGAGGAGGGGTAGGGGGGCCGGTCAACCTGGTCAGCCGGCTGCTAACGGCTTCGATCCGCGAGACGCTTCGACCAGACGGCGATGGCGCCGCAGTGGTTTAGGTCCCCCGGCCACCGACTGAAGCGGGCGGGCGTCCGCATACCCGTATAGACCTCGATCAATTCGATTTCTTCCGGCGCAAGGTGGTCTAATCCCCCCGGGATGGGTCTTACGGCGCGGCCACCGAAAACCTGGGGTACCCCGTCCCAGTATATCGCAATCGTGCACCCCCGGCGCCCAAAGATCGTTCCCCCGAACACATGCAGGTTCGGGATCCTTCTGAAAGCCTCGGTCAGGTAGGGAACGCCGCCGCGTTCGATGAGATCTTCGGTGTTGAAGACGTGCATCGCATGGCCGTGATCCATCCTCCAGTACACCCCATGCCTCTCCAGGAATCCCGAGCGCACCTCCACCGAGATGGGTGACAGGACCACGGCGTCGATCGACATCGCCAACTCCACGACCGTTGTGCGCCCCTCGTGCAGCGTCACCGGCTCCGTGCGCTTCCTGTAGCCGATCATCTGCACGGTGACCTCGGCCACGGTCCCGTCCAGGTCCCTGAACTCGACCCATCCGCTCCCATCGGTGAGCCCACCTCTCCCTCCCGGCAACGAGACGACCGCCCCTTCGATCAGGCGTCCCGATCCGAACTCCGCCACCCGCACGAGCAGCCTTTCCGGAATGCTCGTGTCCACGTCGCCCAATCGATGCATCACGACGGTGAGTTCACTCGCGCCGATCACCCCGAAATCACCCCGCAGCGTCGCGTATCCGCCCTTGTGCGCGGTAAAGGTGTAGTGCCCCGCCGGGATTTCGAGGGTGACCCTACCGTCCATCCCGGTGACGTACCGGATGGACAGGCCGGTCAGCTCGATCAGCGCGCCCAGCAACGGCACATTGCTCTCCGCGTCGCGTACCTGCATGGTCACGCGGACCGCCTCCGCCTCCTGAGCGGGCTCCTGAGCCGTCAGAACGGGCGGCGACAGGAAAAACTCGGCCGACAGGCAAGCACCGAGAGACAGCAGGACGGTCCGGCATCGCGTCCGGTGGAGCAAACCCGCCCTCATCCCCAAGTGGTGTTTCATCGCTGTCGGCCTCCTGTCTCCAGTTACGCTCACCCTGGCCCCCGGACTCCCGCAAGGGGATGGCCCTATTCCGGGTGCGCCCCGATCACCTCCAGGAACTCGTCGCCGTAGCGGCTCAGCTTCCTCTCCCCCACCCCGCTCAAGCGCGCGAAATCCTCCAGGGTGTGGGGACGCTGCTCGACCATCTCGCGCAGCGTGGAATCGTGGAAGATCACGTATGGCGGTACGGACTGGGCCTTGGCCAGCTCGGTGCGCCTCGTGCGGAGTGCCTCCCAGAGCGACTCGTCCCAGGTGGCGGGATCGGGGGG
The DNA here is from genome assembly GCA_965208295.1 of Longimicrobiales bacterium. Classification (GTDB taxonomy): domain Bacteria; phylum Gemmatimonadota; class Gemmatimonadetes; order Longimicrobiales; family Gaopeijiaceae; genus Bin94. Next base: position 4,916,264 of record OZ242328.1, read on the forward strand.
TGGGAGTGGTTCCTTCGGCTTACGCCTGGCTTTGGCGCGTGGGGGCCGCACGTCCTGGCGCATGAGCACCTCCTCCTCGCCGCGCAGCACCGGCCAGCTCGCCTCGGTCAGCCTGAGTGAGCCGTACCCTTCCATGTCCACGCTGAGCAGACCGCGCGCCACCAGCTGGCGAAAGACCGAGCGCCAGCGGTACGGGTCGATGTCCGCGCCGACGCCGTGGGTCGGGAGTTGGTCGTGGCCGAAACTCCGGATTCGTTCGTTCCCGAGTCCCCTGAGCACGTCGGTCAGGTATCCCGCGCCGAAGCGCTGGCCGGTTCGGTACACGCAGGACAGCGCCTTCTGGGAGGCTTCCGTCGCGTCCCAGGAGGCCACCGGGGTGAGGCAGTTGTCGCAGTTGCCGCAGCGCTCGGGGAGGGTCTCGCCGAAGTAGGCCAGCAGGGTCTGGCGCCGGCAGGTGGTCAGCTCACAGTAGCCGAGCATGGCATCGAGCTTGCGGACCTCGAGGCGCTTGCGCTGGTCCCCCGCGCTCGACCCCTCCACCATCTGGCGCAGCGTGACCACCTCCTGCAGTCCGTAGACCATCCAGGCGTCGGCAGGCTCGCCGTCGCGCCCAGCCCGCCCCGTCTCCTGGTAGTAGGCCTCGATGCTCTTCGGGAGATCGAGGTGGGCAACGAAGCGCACGTCCGGCTTGTCGATCCCCATGCCGAAGGCGATGGTGGCCACGATCACGACGCCGTCTTCGCGCTGGAAGCGGTCCTGATTGCGGCGGCGAACCTCCGCGCCGAGGCCCGCGTGGTACGGCAGCGCGTCTACGCCGGTGCCGCGCAGCCACTCGGCGGTGTCGTCGACGCGGCGCCGCGACAGGCAGTACACGATGCCGGCGCTGCCGCGGTGACGCTCCTCCAGGAAGCGCTGGAACTGCTGCCGGGCCCGGTTCTTCGGGACGACCGCGTACCGGATGTTGGGACGGTCGAAGCCGCTCACGAACTGCGGCGCGCGGGTCAGGCCCAGGCGGTGCACGATTTCGCGCCGGGTGGGTTCGTCGGCGGTCGCGGTAAGCGCGATGCGGGGGATGTCGGGGAAGTGTTCGCGCAGGGCCGAAAGCTGCAGGTACTCGGGGCGGAAGTCGTGCCCCCATTGAGAGACGCAGTGGGCTTCGTCGATGGCGAAGAGGGCGAGGCGGGTGCGCGCGAGGAGTTCCAGTGTGCGTTCGCCGAACAGGCGCTCCGGGGCTACGTAGAGCAGGTCCAGCCGGCCGTTCTGCAACGCCGACTCGACCTCGAGCACCTCCTGGTACGAGAGGGTCGAGTTGAGGCAGGCGGCGCGGACGCCCGTCTGCCGCAGGCCCTCCACCTGATCCCGCATGAGCGCGATCAGCGGGGAGACGACTACCCCCACTCCGTCGCGCACGATGGCCGGGATCTGGTAGCAGAGTGACTTGCCGCCGCCGGTGGGCATGAGGACCAGACTGTCGCCCCCGGCCACGGTGTGCTCGATCACGGCCTCCTGTTGGCCGAGGAAGTCCGGGAAGCCGAAGACGCGGTGGAGGACTTCGTGAATGTTCTGGGGCATGGGTGGTGGGACTGTTGCTCCTGGCGACATGGGGCGTGCGCGGGTGGCTGGGTCGCCCCTGGAATGTAAGGGCGGGGGTCAAAAGTTGGTCAGCGCGACGGGCACAGGGGACCGTTGTCGGGTCCCGGGGGAAGGCGCTAGGCTACTACACCAGCATTGGGAGGAAACGATGACCAAAGGCAATGCGGGCTCCAAACCTGCCGGTGCCATGACCGGCGGATCGGACAGGGAAAGCGCGTCGAGCCGGCCCCGGGCGCTGCGCCGCGACCTCCTGGACATGGCCCGGTTGGATCACTCCGTGCGGGCCGAACTTGCAGCCTCCGGCACACTCTTCGACGCGGGCTATGAACCTCGGATGGCTCGGGTGCACCAACGCAATGCCCGTCGTCTCCGGCGAATCATCGAGTCGGTCGGATGGCCGGGTTCGGATCTGGTCGGTGGTGACGGGGCGGAAGCGGCCTGGCTGGTACTCCAGCACGCGATCTCGGAGCCCGACCTGCTCCGCGGAGCCCTGCCGCTCCTCACGGCAGCGGCACGAGAAGGGAAGGCGAGTCCCGCGCACGCCGCCATGCTGGAGGACCGGATCCGATTCTTCGAGGGCCGCCCGCAACGCTACGGCACGCAGTTCGATTGGGACGCCGACGGTAGCCTCTCGCCGGGCGAGGTGGAGGATCCGCAGAAGCTTGCAGAACGCAGAGACGCCGTCGGCCTCCCGCGGCTGGAAGAACAAATCGAGGAAGTTCGGAGCCGGGCGACCGCCGAGGGACAGCGACCTCCGGCAGACTACCGAGCGTACGTAGACGCCCGCGATGAGTGGGCGTCCAATGCCGGGTGGCGCGCCGGGCCTGACTACTCCGGTGGCGACCCCGGTCGCTCCAAGTCGTACATCGCCACGTGCTGCACGCCGAATTCGGTCGTGTGCACCCCGAGCACATAGTCGGCTCCGAACTCCCTGACCGTGAAATCGCTCTTCCCGGTCGCCAGGTGACAGACGAACTCCCCGTCCGGGCCGAACGCCATCAGCCGTGACCGTGCAGCCGCCCCCGGCCTGCGATAGCGCCACACCCACACGGTTCCGTCCACGCCCGCCATGACCGAGCTGACCGCCGGAAAGACATCCGCCGCAGGACGTTTCGGGCTGAGGTTGGCCTCTTCGAACTGCCCGATCTCTCCGTCCTCCTGGGCCCGGCGCCTTTCGGCTTCCCTGGCCGCCTCAATGTCCGCGGAGGCCACTCTCCCGCCGGGGTCGTCCCAGCGGATGATCAGGCGAAGCCGCATTTCATCGTCCAGAACCCTGACCTCGGGATCGCGGCCGTTGGCGATCACGATCGTTCGGCCCTCCGCGTCGATCGAAGGACTGGAGTCGTACCAGGGACCGAGGTAGTAGTTGAGCGTCCCATCATCCACCTGGCCAAAGCTGCGGCCCCGCACGGTTGCGAGGATGCCTAGCAGCTTCCCGTCCGGTGCGTGGGCCTCGACGTGGCTCTTGTCGGGGGTGTTGAAGTCCCGCGTCGCGGCGCTTTCTTGCCGCACGTTGATCGAAAGGCCGTTGGCGAGCACCCCTCCTCCTCCCCGGGTAGGGTTCGGGTAGACCGGATCCATCGTCACCGTCCGGATCCACTCCCCGCTCGAGGTGTACACCTGGTACCGCCAGGGCCTGTAGTCCCCCACCCACAGGGTATCCCCCGGGAGACGCCAAAGGAGCCAGAGGCGCTTGAACTCCCCCGGACCCTCGCCCTCCCGCCCCATGGAGCGGACATGCGCACCCGACTTGTCGAAGATGCGGACCTCCATGGAGTGGTCGTCGGCAACCGCGACGGAACCATCGGAAAGCCGGGCCACGCCCAGGACGCGGGTGAACCACTGCTCATCACTGTCCTCGCTGTCGCCAACGTAGAAGGTGGATTCCTCGCCCAGGGAGCACATCGCGTCGGAAGCGAGCGGATCGATGGTGACGATCCTGACCCCGGCACTGTCGATCTCGATCCGCGGGGTCGGGGCGGGTTGGTCGTCGCAGCCAAAGCCGAGCATCAGCGTCAAGGCCGCGGCAACCGCCACGGACGGTGTACCCGACTTCATTCCATTCCACCGTGTCATGTCATTTGTCCCTGGGTTGAAATACGCATCGGATCCCGCATCCAACTACGCGCATCGAGCGGGAATGGTTTTCCAGGAGAGTCCATCAGCTTGCCTCATCGATGAGTTCGGACTGGTTCGTCCGCGTACTGCCGCCGGATGAAGTCCCCAAGAAGAGGAACTGCGAAGGAGTACTTCCCGTGCCGGTTCCTGAAGACGACGCCTGAGTTGATGAGCGCCGCAAGGATCTGGCTCGCGTGGCTGGGGCTGAACCCCTTCACCGGCAGTTCCCTGGAAAGCTCCACGATCTCCTGAACGCTGAACTCGGATTCAGGGTCGTCCAGCCTCGACACGACATTCAGGAGATCGCGCTGCCGGTCGGTCACCCTCAACCACCGGCCCGCAAAAAAATCGCTGTCCAGCTTTGCCGTGATCGCCTCGATCGGGACGCTCGGGTTGCCCGAACCGGTGGTGATCTGCGACACGAAAACGTCGAAGGCCTCATGGCAGATGAACTGGATGAAGTATGGGTATCCGCCCGAGTGCTCTTCGATCTGGCGGATGGACTCCTCGGTGAAGGTGATCGGGCAGCCATCCTCCTGGATCGGTTTCAAGATCGCCTCTCGAGCGTCGGGGGGATCCAGGCGATTGAGGAAGAGCACGCGGAACATTCGTTCGGAGTAGGTTCTGGCCTCGACCAGCTTGGGAAAGAGCGTGGGCAAACCGGCCAGGGCCAGGAGAAGTGGAGCACCCTGTCTCTGGATGGACTGGAACACGTCGAGCATCACCGAGAGCGGGTATTCGTCCTTCCCGGCATGGTCCGCCATGTTCTGGGCTTCGTCGTAGGCGAAGACGATTCCCCGGGGTGGGCTCGGCGATGCGCGCAAAGCCAGCCAAACGAATGTCAGCGTGGCCTTCAATCGATCAGCGACCAGACCGCCGGTTAGATCAACACCTCTCTCGTTCTAAACCCTGCACCGAGGCCTGGGCACGCACTGGCCGTCGCCGCACATCCCGTCCCGCGCGGCAGAATCGCGCGTTCGCCGGTCAGTCAGGCAGGGCGCCCGGCCGCGTCAGGTCGTACTTAGCCACCAGCTGCACGTCAAACTCGCTCTCGAGGATTCCGAGCACGTAGTCGGTGCCCACCTCCCAGATGCCGTAGTCGTCCGGCACGTTCTCCAGGTGGCAGAGGAACCGTCCATCGGCCCCGAATCCCATCGGCCGTGGAGGCTCGGGTTCGCCCGGGATCCCCTCGGGGAACACCCAGATGCTGCCATCGGTTCCAGCCCACACCCTCCGCACCGCGGGCAGGACATCGGCGGCAGGGCGGTCGGGACTGAGCCGTGCCCGGTCGCTGGCCGACAGCTCCCCGTCCCTCCTGGCCCACTCTTCGATGGCGTCCCTGGCCGCACGCACGTGCTCCCCGGTCACCTGTCGGCCGGGATCGTGCCAGCGGACGATCAGGCGCAGTCGCAGCTCTTCGTCCAGGACTCTGATTTCGGGATCGCGGCCGTTGGCGATGGCGATGGTCTGCCCGCGTGCGTCGACGGATGCACTCGGGTCGAAAAAGGGGTCGATAAGGAGGGTCGGATCCTCCTTTACCTTGCCGAAGGTGCGCGCCGTCACCGTGGCCACCGGGCCAATAAGCTCGCCGTCGGGAGCGTGGGCCTCGACATGCCAGGTGTCGGGGGACCTGAAGTCCTGCCGCTCGGCCTCTTCGTTCCGCACGTTGATCGAGACCCGGTTCGCCAGCACGCCGCCGTCGCGGGTAGGGTTCGGGTATATCGGATCCAGGTCGATCGTGCGTACCCAGTCCCCCCCGAAGGAATAGACGAAGTAGCGCATGGGACGATAGTCTCCCACCCACACGGTGTCCCCCGGAAGGACCCGGAGGAACCAGAGCCGGCTGAATTCGCCCGGCCCTTCTCCCAGGCGCCCCATGCTGCGGAGATGTTGGCCCGTCCGGTCGTAGATCCGTAGTTGGCCACTGCCCCTCTCGGCCACCACCACCGACCCGTCCGAGAGCCCGCCCACGCCGCTGACGGTGGAGAACCACTGCGACTCGTCCTCCTGGTTGTCCCCGACCAGGAAGGTCGGTTCGTCGGAGAGGGAGCACACGGCGTCCGACTGGAGCGGATCACTGGTGACGATGCTGATCCCGGCGCTGTCCGTTTCCATCACGGGCGGGGCCTGCGCGGCATCCCCACAGGCGGCGGCCAGAACGAGCGGCACGGCCACAGCCACCCGACGATTAAACTCCGTTGCGGACCGTCGTGTCTTCCCGGCCATCCCGGCGCCTCCTGTTCAGTCTTGAATGCCTCCCACTCCCCTACCCCCCGAACAACCCCACCTGCCGCGTGAACTTCAAATACAGCGACCGCCCCAGCGCCCCCGTCAGATCCTCGATCCCCTGCACCTCGTTGTACACCAGGAAGAGCCCCGTCCCCGCCGTATTCAGCCACCCGAAACGCACGTTGGCCGACCAGGTGTCGATCTGGTCGGAGTACTGGACGAGTGACTGGATGTAGACGCGGGGGGTGAAGAACCAGCCCAGGTTGACCCCGGCCAGCATGGTGGTGAAGTCGCCCTCGGGGAGCGTTACGTCGTTGTAGGAGACGCGGACCGTGGCGCTGGCGCGCGTGCCTCCGCGGAAGGTCATGTCGGCGCTGGTGGTCCGCTTGCTGCCCGACAGGAAGCCGCCCCAGTTCAGGCGCGAGTTGAAGGAGACGGGGCGCGACTGGTCGGTGAAGAAGACGACCTGCGACTCCCAGCCGGAGTAGCTGCCCTCGGGCACCACGACCTCGGTGCCGGGGATCGCGAAGGGCTCGTAGAGGCCCTCGGTGTTGTAGTTGGCGCCGGTGTGCAGCTCCATCCCGGACGGCCACTCCCAGTGGTTGTCGATATGCACGCGCGAGGACTCGTTGAAATTGCTTTCCACACCCGAACGCAGGCTGCGGTAGGTGAAGTAGGAGATGTGCGGGCGGAGTTCGCGGAAGAAGCGCGTGGGGCGAATGTTCTGGAGGACGAAGAATTGCAGGTAGCGGTGGCCATTGCGCGGCACGAACCCCGCCTCGGGGTTGAAGTTCTCGCCGATCTCGCGGACGGTGGCGTTGGCGCGCAGGCTGCGGCTGCTCCACCCGGCGGTCAGGTTCCAGGCGTGGTCGGCGCCCTCCAGGCCGGGGGTCTCGGTGCGCGCGGCGAAGGACGTCAGGGTGAAGTTGTCGCCGACCCCGACCTGTCCGTCCACCGCGTAGGTGCGGTTGTAGTCGTCGTCCAGGTTGCTCGCGCGGTTGACGAAAAGACCGCCGAAGCGGGAACGGTTGGGAAGTTCCTTCGCGATCCGGGCCACCGAATAGGCGTTCTCGGGGCCGTCCACCTCGTTGTTGCCGGTCAGGATGTGCAGCAGACCCAGGTTCAGCCCGGCGGTGCGTCCCGACAGCCGTCCGCCGCCCTTGATCGGCACCGGATGGCCACCCGAGATGCCGATCCGGCGACTGAAGAAGAGGTCGGCGCCGCCGCCACCCACGGCGAAGAGACCCGCGTTCTCCAGGAAGAAGGGACGCTTCTCGGGGAAGAGCAGCGAAAAGCGCGTCAGGTTGACCTGCTGGTCGTCGACCTCAACCTGCGCGAAGTCGGTGTTGACGGTCATGTCCAGGGTGAGTCCCTGGGTGACCTGCAGCTTCGCCTCGCCGCCGATCTCGCCGTCCCGTCCGAAGCCACTCTGCGCAGGATCGGTGTAGTCGCGCACCGTCGACCCGAGCACGTACGGGGTCACGGTCGCCGCCCGGCGGAACGGCGGCTCCACCCCCGCCAGCTGCCCCGCGAAGTCCAGCCGGTACAGCCCGAACTCGCGCGGCACCGCGGACCAGAAGTCCTCCTCGTTCAGGCGGCGAATCCGGCGCGACACGTTGAAGCCCCAGGCATCGTTCTCCGACCCGTAGCGAAGCGTGCTGAAGGGGATGCGGAACTCGGCGTACCAGCCCTCGTCGTCGCGGGTCGTGGCGACGGTCCAGCTGCCGTCCCAGTTCTTGTTGAAGCCGCCGCCGGCCCCGGCCTGGAAACGGCGCGTGTTGTTCATGCCGCCGCCCAGAAAGAAGCCTCCCCCGCCTCCCTGCGAGGCGACCTGCCCGTCGTATTCGATTCCCGCCGGGGTCGTGCCGAAGACGAAGCCGTTCTGCTGGTCGTTGTAGGTGTCGAAGACCATGATGACCGCGTCGGCGTCGCTCACCTCGTAGTCGCGGATGGCGTCGCCGGGGACGATCGAGCCGGGCTGCGAATCCCAGGCCCAGACCGCGACGTAGATCGCATCGGTGTCGAAGAGGATGCGCACTTCGGTCGGCTCGGAGGCGGGGTCGCCGTCGGAGGGTTCGCGCTGGGTGAAGTCGGCGAGCGGGGTGGCGGCGGACCAGGCCGCGTCGTCGGGGACGCCGTCGATGACGGGGGGGGCGTCGGTGCGGACGGCGGTGGCGGTGCCGGGGGCGTCATCGTCGCCGGGCCCGGTGCCTCGGTTGCCGTTGCCCTGCTGGGCGCCAGCGGATGTGGCCGGGCAGATCGCCGGCGCGGCGAGGAGCGCCGCGGTGGCGAGGATGGTTGCCGCCACGCGTGAGAGGGGACGGATTTGTGTCATGTTGAGTTTACATTAAGTAATGTATGATTTACATTTATCTCAGCCAGCCGGACGTCCGGAACGATCCAGCAGGACGGGCGTACCCAGCCCCAGCGCTTCGAGACGGTCCATCTGCGTGGCCGCGTCGCCAACGACGAGCCAGATCATGCCGCCGCCCAGGTACCGGGCCGCCAGATCCGCCACGCGCTCGACCGTCATGTCGCGCACGGTCTGCTCCTGCTGCAACACGTAGTCCGGCGGGAAGCCGTAGTCGCTCACGGCGCGCACCACGCCGAGCTTGGCGCCCAGCGTCTCGAAGGCGCGGGCATTGGAACGTAGCAGGAAACCCTGCGTGGTCTCCAGATCCTCGTCGTCGAAGGTGGGGCCGTAGGTCTCCAGCATGTCCCTGATGATCTCGAGCGACTCCAGGGTGACGTTGGAGCGCACCGAGCTGCTGATGCTGAAGGGTCCCGGGTAGTGGCCGCCGCCGAAGCGTGATCCGACCCCGTAGGTGTATCCCTTGCCTTCGCGAAGCACCTGGGTCAGGTCGGATGCGAAGCCGCCGCCGCCGAGACGGAAGTTCATGACGGTGGCGGGGTGGTAGTCGTCGTCGGTGCGGGACAGGGCCAGGTAGCCGATGTTGAGAACGGACTGGGCGGCGCCGGGGACATCGATGAAGTACAGGCCCGCTCGGTCGGAGGACCAGGTGGGGGGAGCGGGGATCTCGGGCGCGGGGCGGTCCTCCCAGCGTGCGGCGAGGTTGGCCAGGGGGGCGGTCGCTTCGGTGGATGACACGGCGCCCGCGACGAGGAAGGCGGCGGCGTCCGGCACGAGCGCGGAGGCGTGGTAGGCGCGGAGATCGTCCAGGGTGAGGGCGTTCACGACGTCGACGGTGCCGTAGGAGCTCTGCGCGAGGAGGTGGTCGCCGTACAGCAGGCGGTTGAAGGCCAGCGAGGCGACGGAGGAGGGATCCGCGTCGAGCCGCTGAATCAGGTTGAGCACCCTCTGGCGCGCGAGTTCGAAGCGGGCGCTGTCGAAGCGCGGCTCCAGGAGGATCTCCTCCACCAGGGCCATGGTCTCGTCGTAGTTGCGGGCCATGACGCTGCCGGAGATGCTGAATCCCGTGTTTCCGGCCGACACGCTCAGCGCCGCGCCCAGCAGGTCAATCGCCTCTTCCAGCTCCTCTGGGGTGCGCTGCGCGGTGCCTTCCATCATGTTCTGGGCCAGCAGGTTGGCAACGCCGGTTTGACCCGGAGCTTCAACAAGCATGCCGCCGCGGAAGTCCAGCTCGAACTGAACCATGGGGGTCTCGCGGTCCTCGACGCCCAGGACGGAGAGGCCGTTGCCGAGGGTCTCGCGCCATACCTCGGGGGCCCGGAAGGTGGGGGGCGGTCCGAAGGGCGGCTCGACGGAACGGTCGAAGGACCCGGCCGGCGTGCGCTCCTCGCCCCGCACGATGTTCAATTCGCCCTCGGCGCCCTGCACGATCGGCTCGATCACCACCTCGGCCTTCTCCGAACCTTCCAGCGCCAGCTCCGCCTGGCCCCGCGGCACGAAGCTGCTGGCCACGTGGGGCTGGTCCTTCAGGTAGGTCTCGTACACGCGCATCACGTCGTCGGCCGAGACGGCGAGGATGCGCTGGAGATCCTCGCCCGCATAGCCCGGATCGCCCGCGAAGATGGCGTAGTCGGCCAGCTGGAAGGCCTTGCCGATCGCGCTGGACAGCCCGCGGTAGAAGCCGGTCTCGGTGCCGGCCTTGATCCGCCGTAGCTCGGAGTCGGGGACGCCTTCCTCCTCGAAGCGCGCGAACCCTGCTTCAACAGCGGCGAGGAGGTCGTCGAGGTCCGTTCCCGCATACGCCAGCGACTGGAAGTTGAACTGGCCCGCCAGTTCCTCCGCGCGGTGGAAGGTCGACACCTGCGGGGCGACTTCCTCCTCTTCGACCAGAACCTTGTAGAGGGGGGTGGACTTGCCGTCGGTCAGCAGGCTCGAGAGCACGTTCAGCGCGTAGGCGTCGGGGTGGTAGCGGGGGACCGTGGGCCAGGACAGGGTGAGGAGGGGGAGGTTTCCGAAGTTGTCCTCGTGGTAGAGGCGGGGCGACTCGGTGAGCCGCACCTCGGGGGGGGTGGGGGAGGTGGGGATGTCACGCGCCGGGATCTCGCCGAAGTACTTCTCGATCCAGGCTTTGGTGCTGGCCACGTCAAGGTCGCCGGCGACGACCAGGGTGGCGTTGCCGGGGCCGTACCAGCGCGCGTGGAACTCCCTGGCGTCGTCGAGGGTGGCCGCGTCGAGGTCGGCCAGCGAGCCGATGACCTGCCAGCGGTACGGGTGTCCCCGCGGGTACATGGCCTGGTCGATCACGTACTCGTTGTGGCCGTAGGGGCGATTGTCGACGCCCTGCCGCTTCTCGTTCTTGACGACCTGCTTCTCCTTGGCCACCACCGATTCGGTCACGGTGTTGATGAAGAAGCCGAGCTTGTCCGCCTCGGCCCAAATCGCCTTTTCGAGACCGTCGATGGGGACGACTTCGAAGTAGTTGGTGCGGTCGCGGCTGGTGGAGCCGTTGGTGGAGCTGCCGATGCGCGTCATGAGGCGGTCCAGCCCGCCCGAGCCCAGGTTCTCCGAATCCAGGAAGAAGAGGTGCTCGAAGAGGTGCGCGAAGCCGGTCCGCCCTTCAACCTCGCGCGCGGAGCCAACGTGGAAGGTCATCGCGACGGCGGCCAGGGGGTCGGAGTCGTCGACGTGGAGGATGACTTCGAGGCCGTTGTCGAGTTCGTAGCGCTCGAAGTCGATGGCGAAGTCGGCACCGCCGGAGTCGGTGGCGCAGGCGGTGTACAGGAGGGCCAGGCAGGTGGCGCCGGCCAGGGCCAGCGTGCGTCTCGTTCTCATGATTCTCTTTCCTTGCTCCATCGGTTTACGCTCCACTGCGGGTGAGTGTCGTCGTCGTTGTGCCCCATTGTGCGCCGCAAGTCGTTGTGACATGGACGTTTTCGGTTGCGACGCCCGGACCGGCCGCGCACAATGGAAGATGTCGGGATGCAATACCAGGCAAGGAGATAACCATGGTTCGGAACGTTACGCAAATCCCTGCTTCTCATCGCCTCTTTCGATCCACGGTGTCGGTCCCACTGATTCTCGCGGCGCTCACGGCCCCCACCCTTGCCCAGGACCCCCCCGATACCGTCGACCTGGGAGGCATCGAGGTCGTGGTCGGCTCCCGCGCGGGCATTACGGACCCTCTCACGCTTCCGGTCCCGGTGGACATCTACGGCGCCGAGGAGATCGCGCGGCTCGGCGAGGTCGATCTGGCCGAGGTGCTGGGGCGGATTGCACCGTCCTTCAACTCGGCCCGCCTGTCGGCCGGAGACGGGGCGGCCTTCCACGTTGCCACCCTGAGGGGGATGAACGGCGACCAGGTGCTGGTGCTGGTCAACGGCAAGCGCCGCCACCCTGTTGCCTTTGCGAAGTTGCTCGCCGCGGTGGGACAGGGGACGACGGGTACGGATCTGCGCGCGATTCCGGTGCATGCGATCAAGCGCATCGAAGTGCTGCGCGAGGGGGCGGCTTCCCAGTACGGCTCGGATGCGATCGCGGGCGTGATCAACATCGTACTCAAGGACCATGCCGATGGGGTAAGTTCCTCGTCTTACCTCGGCCGCACCTCCCGGGGCGACGGGGCCCGGCTGCTCACATCCGCCAACGCGGGCGTCCCCTTCGCCGGCGGCTTTCTCAACCTCACCGTCGAGGTGGCGCGGCAGGGAGCCGCGAATCGCGCCAGTGAGGCGCCCACATGCCGCGGCCCGAATCCCGACTACGCCCCCTGCGCCGACGGCGGCAAGAGAATCCTGCTGCAGCGCAACGGCGAACCCGACTACGAGTCGGCGGCGTTCTTCGGCAACGCGTCGGTCCCCGTCGGGGAATCGGGCGAGCTGTACGCATTCGGGGGGTATTCCGGGCGCGAGGCGGTTTCGGATGGCCTGTATCGCAAGGCGGACTGGGTCCCGCGCACCGTGTCGCACGTGTATCCCGACGGGTTCTTCCCGCTTGAGGAATCCGAGCTGGACGACGGCTCGGCGGTGGCCGGGGTGCGGGGGGATCTGGGGAACTGGGCGGCCGACCTGAGCCTCGGTTACGGTCGGGGACGGTTCGCCTTCAGTGCCGCGAACTCGATCAACCCTGCCTACGCGGCCGAGTACCTGGCCAACAATCCGGGTGCCGACGGAGCCGCCATCTCCGCCAACGCGGGGCCCCGCGACGCCTTCAGCGGAGCACTCAACGTTCGCCAGTGGACCTTGAATGCCGACGCCTCGCGCGACCTCGAACTCGGATCCACGCCCGCGTTCCTGGCCGTCGGGGGCGCGTTCCGCCGCGACTCCTACTGGATGGAGGCGGGCGACAGGGCCTCATGGGCCTGCGGGCCGAGCGACAATGCCGGGAGCTTCCCCGCCGCGCATCACCTCAACGCGGACGGATCCACCTTCGCCAGCTGCGGCATGCAGGGCTATCCGGGCTACAGCACTACTTCAGCAGCGGGAAGTGAGCGCCAGCGCAACAGTTTCGGCGCGTACGGCGACATGGAGCTGCGCCCTTCCGAGGCCGCGATGGTGAACGGAGCCGTGCGCTTCGAGCACTACAGCGACGCCGGCGCCTCGCTAACCGGCAAGTTGGCCGCCCGCCTCAAGATGGGAGCGAACGCCGCGTTCCGGGCAGCCGTGTCGACCGGCTTCCGCGCCCCCCGCCTGGCCCAGCGGGGCTTCAACACGATCGGCTTCGTGGGCGGCAGCGACGGACTCGTGAGCGCCGGCTTTCTTCCAGAGGGCGATCCGATCGCATGCGAGGACTTCGATGCCTGCTCGGTCGGCCACGAAACATCGCTGAGCCTGACCGGCGGGCTCGTCTACTCGAGCGATGCCGGCCTGGAGGTGACGGCTGACGGGTACATGGTTTCGGTCTCGGATGCCATCGCCCTCACCCAGTCGCTCACCCAGGATCACGGCCTGCGCGCGAACGCCCGGTTCCAGGGCCGCCCGGTGGACGCGGTTGCCTTCTGGGCCAACGCCATCGACACCCGCACCGTGGGCTTCGACATCGTCGCCAACTGGCGGCTGCGGGGAGGGGGCTGGGGCGCCGCCGACCTGTGGACCAGCTACCACTGGAGCAAGACGGAGATCACCGACAACCGGAACCCGGACTTCATGGGGATGACGCAAACGATGCTGATCGAGTCGGCCCAGCCGAACCAGCGCCTGGGAGCCGGCGCCGACCTGCGATTCGCGGCTGGTGCGGGGGTGCGGCTGAGCATGAGGAGCATCGGCGAGGTCGAGACCCCCTTCATCTTCGAGCAACCCACCATGATCGAGGGCGCGACGATCGCTGACGCCGAGGTTAACTTCCGCGTTGCCGACCACATCCGGCTAAGTCTCGGCGCCAACAACTTCCTGGATAGGCTCCCGAGCCGCCTGCCGGACGACCATGTGGCGCAACTCTGGTCCATGGATTATCCGTCGGAGTCGCCCTACGGAATCGCCGGCCGCGTCTGGTACATGCGGGTCGACGTGGTCGGGAATTGAAGGCAAGCCGCCGGTGGCTCGGGACGTGGTCGGGCGGAAGGTTCGGCGCGGATTGCCGATGGCAGGCCGCTATCGGTCCGTGCGAATTCAGCGCCTGAGCAACAGCCGGTCGGCGGTCCCCCGGCTGGCCAGGTAGAAGTCCCCCTGCCCATCCCCGTCGAAATCCGCGAATTCGAGGTCGAGACCGGTGCCCATCACGACGCCGAAGACCTCGGATGACGCCTCGCTGAAGACCCCTTCCCCGTCGTTCAGGTACACGCGGTACCGACTCGGCGCGATCCGCCCCACACTGAGGTCGACGTCGGCGTTCGCAGTCACGATGTCCAGGTCGCCGTCGCCGTCCACATCCGCGAAGTCGCCGTCGAAGGACGATATGTTCACGAAGGTTGACCGTGACGCGGTCTCGTCGGTGAAATGGCCGCTGCCGTCGTTGACGAGAAGGCGGTTACGCGGATCGGCGCCGCTCACGAAGGCGGAGACGTTGGCAAAGAGGAGGTCGAGATCGCCGTCGTCGTCGATGTCGCCGAAGTCGGCCTCGCGCGTCTCCTCGTCGCCATCGCGCGCCGGGATCCGCTCCTCCGTCTCATCGCTGAAGCGGCCCTCCCCGTCGTTGATGTAGAGCGCATTGAGCCCCTCGTTCCCCACCACCAGATCGAGATCGCCGTCCCCGTCCACGTCCCCCAGCTCCAGATCCTGGGTAACGTCCCCCGAACGCGGCAGCCGCGCGGCGGTCTCATCGATGAAGTTGCCCTCGCCGTCGTTGACCAGAAACGCGTCCTGGCCGTTGTTCGCGAGCAGGATATCCGGGAAGCCGTCCCCCGTAAGGTCGGCGACCACCACACCGTTCGTGGTCCCCTGGACCGGCAGGCGGTGGCCCTCGTCGCTGAAGCGGCCGGAGCCGTCGTTGAAGTAGAGTTCGTTAACCTGATCGTCTTCGCTAACGACAACGATGTCCAGGTCCCCGTCCCCATCGAAGTCCGCCAGGCCCACATCCTCGGAGTCGCGGATGTCAGGGGGCAGGCGGTCACTGCCGTTGCTGAACCGGCCGTTGCCGTCGTTGAGGAGCAGGATGTTGGGATTGAACTCGTTGGCGATCACGATGTCGAGGTCCCCGTCGCCGTCCAAGTCCCCTGTCCCTGCGTCCATGCTCAGGCCGGTCAGCACCCCGGACGGCAGATGGGAGCTGGTCAAGTCCCGGTAGAGCGCCTCGGGTGGTGTCGTGGTCGTGTCGGGGTCAATCGTGTCGGCGGGGCCGCCGTTTCCGCAGTCGGCGGACATGAGGCCAAGACAGGCGATGGCCGTAAGAATTGTCGCAAGTCCTGTGATACTGCGGGGACCCGGGCGCCCACAACGGTCCCTCCACCGTGGACGCCCGGTTGGCGTGGTCATGCCCAGGCCGTTTCCCCTTCCTTCCTGCCAGCTCTACCCCTCGTGCTCGTGCACGTGTGCGTGGACGGGTTGGGTGACGAAATCGGCGTGCCCGCTCCCGACCGAACCGTGCATGAGCTTGAAAGTTACATCCGTCTCACCTTCCATGTGGCCGTGCAGGTGGCCGCCGAACTCGCCCGGCGTATCCTGCTCGAACTCGGCGATTGCCGTGTCCTCGATGTCGACCTCCAGATAGGTATCTTCCTCCAGCTCGACAGGGTCTCCGTCGTGGTCCACGAACACGACCCTGATGTGTGGGGTTTCCTCGCCGGCATCGACCTCGAGTTCGCCTGTCCACATTTGCGTATCGCCGTCGTAGGACGCGATCACGTTTCCGCCCATGATCAGCTGGACGCCCTCGGCCTCCGGGTGTTCGTCCACCGGCTCCATCGTCTCTGAACACGCGCCCAGGACGAGGACCATCGCTGCCAGGGCCGGTGCTTTTCCGTGAATCAACTTCTTCATCGTGTATTCTCCTTGATTTTCCTTCGATCGTTCATGTAATCGACTCCGAACCGTGCATCGGTATTTCCTCAGAACACGACTCGATAGGTCAAACTCAGACCCCTCCCGGCCGCGGGCATGATCTCCTTGACCCGGGAAAGGTGGTTGCGGTATTCCGTGTCCGTGGCGTTGTCGAGGCTCGCGGTGAGTACGTTGAGGCGGCCCGCCAGCGTAAGGCGTACTCCCGCCGACGCATTGAAGACGGTGTACCCGTCGGTCTGCGTCTCGAACTCGCCCACACGGTCCTGACGGGAAGCCATCTCGGCCTCTCCGCGGACCCACCATCCCGGGCGCTCGTACTTGAGTGCCGCATGCCCCTTGAGGGGTGGAACCAGCGGCAGCGGATCGCCCGAATCCTTCAGGCTCCCCCTGACCGACGAAACCACCCCTTCCACCGCCAATCCGCCTCCCGCGTGAATGTCCGCGCTCGCCTCGAATCCCCTGAACACGGCGTGGTTGCTTCGGAACTGATATATGGGAAGGAGCACCCGGCTCAGTTCGCCGGTGTCCTCCCCGTAGACATATCCCTTGATATCGTTGTAGAATCCCGCCGCCTCCATTCTGAGCCGCTCGGACTCGAAGCGCAGGAATACGTCGAGACCCCTCCCGACTTCGCCTTCCAGGGACGGGTTGCCCACTTCAAAGGAGTAGGCCGCCAGGTGGGGCCCCTCCGAATAGAGTTCGTTGATGTCGGGACTCCGGTACGCCCGGGCCGCGCTGGCCCCGAGGCTGAGCCCCGACCCGGCACTGTACAGCACTCCCACCGATCCGGAGAGGGAGTGGAAGGTGCGGTCCCGAATCTCACCGATGTCCGAGTCCGGGTCCTCTGCCAACGGATCCGTGCCAACCAGGTCGTACCGGAGACCCCATGAGATCAGCAGCGGATCCAGATCCATCTCTTCCAGAAAATAGGCGGCCGCCTGCGTCCTCCGCGTATCCGGCGTGTAGAGACCACCGCCGTAGCCGAAGTCTCCCCAGGCCAGGCGGGCTCCGAAAGCACCCGCCGTGAACGGGCCCCATTCCCCGTGCCGGGCCAGCACGTCGCCGTTCAGGTTCTGGCGCGTGAAGAGCGTTCCCAGAATGTCCGGCGGCTCGATCTCGCGGTGCTCGTACCAGGTGTAGCTGGCGTCGAAGCGGATCTGGCGGAACATTCCGGCCGGATCGTCGACCATGGCCTGAACCCTGGCCGAGCCACGCTCCATCTCGATGCGCACGCCCTCCGTGTGCCCCCCCACGAAGCCGCCGGGAATGCCGTAGTAGTTGCGGTAGCCGCGCACGGAAGCCCCGATGTGGCCCCATTCCGCGATGAACGCGGCGCCCGCCCCGCCGCTCAACGTTTCTCCATCGGTGTTGAGCAGCGTACCGACGGGTGTCTTGAGGTCTCCACCTCGCCGCACGGCCGCCTCCACGCGCACCGGCACATGTTCCGTCAGGCCGAACACCGTGCTGGCGCTGCCGGCCAGCGAGCCCGTCACGGTCTGCGTCTGCAGCGTCCCGGCTCCCGTCACGTGGTGGGGAACATTGGACGGAATCTCGTCACGGATGACGTTGATGACCCCGCCCAGCGCGTTGCCGCCGTAGAGCAGTGCACCCGGGCCCCGCACGACCTCGATTCTCCGCGCCGAGGCGGGATCGAGCGCCGTGGTGTGGTCGGAGCCGGCATTGGACGCGTCGCCCACCCGGACCCCGTCCTCGAGCATGAGCACGCGGTCGCCGGTCAGCCCTCGGACTACCGGCTGGGTCACGGTCGGACCCATGCTCGTCGCCGCCATCCCCGGCATCGACTCCAGCGTCGCCGCCACGGTGCTCTCCATCTGGCGTTGCAGATCGTCGCCCGCCATAACCCCGACCGGCCGGAGCGCGTCCGCGGCCCGGCGCTCGGAGAGCGTGGCGGTGACCAGCATGCCCTGAAGCGCGATCGGTGACGAGACCAGTTCGATGACCACGTATGCCGACCCGTTTTCCACCGTGACCTCGATCGTCGCTCCGCGGTATCCCAGCCGGTCGACGCGCAGTTCGTACTCCCCCTCCTCGATACCGGTGAGGTGGAAGGATCCGTCTCCGTGCGCAACCGCCCTGGTTCCCGAACCCACCACCGACACAAGCGACCCCGCCAGGGGTTCTCCCGAAACCGAGTCTCGCACCACACCCTCGATCTCGCCCTCGTGTTCAGTATCCTGGGCGGAAAGGGAAGCGGGGAGGATGACGAGTCCGGCCAACGCGGCCAGGACAATCGTCCGCCCGCCCGAAGTGGCTGTCTGATATGGGTTTGAAAGCATATGAAGCAATGCAGGTCACCGAAACGCAAGGCGCGCGGCAAGGTCGGTCAGGTGGTGCGGAGGGGGGGGTCGGGGGCGGGCCCCGGCGGGGTTATGCGGTGGGTGGGCCCCGGGGGCTGGCCGCTCCGAACAGGATCGGTGCACGCTTGACTTCGCCCGATTCGCGATCGGCCTCCGCGTCCAGAATGGGGGGCGCGGGACCGGCCTCGGTCGCGATGTCGGGCGAGACCGTGGCCTGGGACAGCGATCTGACCACCTGGCAGAGGAGGTGGCCGTGGTGGACGGCGCAGTCGGAGTTTTCGGCCGACTCGATGTGGTCCGGCGCTCCCATGCGCTCGCCATCCAGCAGCGCGTCGACGTGGGTAAGCGCAACCGTCGACCCCATCTGCAACAGGGCTACACACGCGATCGCCGTGCGCTGCAAGCTTTTATTGCCTGAATGGCAAACGAACAAACTCAGCCACCTTGTCAGGAGCGGATCGCCGTGGTGCTGCGTGAAAGGAAGCCGTCAGCACCACAATCGTCAAGCTCGTTACGAGCGCTTTGGAACGCCTGGGAGACGCACATCGTCATCATGGGCCCAGAGGGACTTGAACCCCCGACCGTCGGATTATGAGTCCGCTGCTCTAACCGCCTGAGCTATGGGCCCGCGTAACGATAACGCTTCGGGGGGAGCGGAGGGAGAGTCGCGGATCATAGGGGATCCGACCTTCGTGGCGGGTGGCGACACAAACCTCAGAGCGTGCCGAAGATCCGGTCTCCCGCATCCCCCAGGCCTGGCAGGATGTACCCGATGTCGTTGAGTTGACGATCGAGGGCCGCCGTGTGGATGGGGACATCGGGGTGGACCTCGGCCATGCGAGCCGCACCTTCCGGCGCCGCGACCAGGCACATCAGGCGGATGTCGCGCGCGCCTCGTTTCTTGAGTTCACTCGCGGCGGCGGTGGCGGTTCCGCCCGTGCCCAGCATCGGATCTACCAGCAGGAAATCGTGGCGTTCGGGCCGCGGCGGCAGCTTCCCGTAGTAGCGTACCGGCTGCAGAGTCTCCTCGTTGCGATAGAATCCGAGATGGCCCACGCGCGCGCCCGGGATCAGGCGCAGCACCCCTTCGACCATCCCCAGTCCCGCCCTCAGGACCGGGACCACGACCAGCCGGTCCTCGCGGATGCGCCGGGCCCGCATGGTCTCGAGCGGCGTATCGAAGGTCACTTCCTCGCCTTCCAGGTGGCGGGTGGCATGAAAGGAGAGCAACAGCGTGATCTCATCCAGCAATGCCCTGAACTGCGTGCTGCCGGTGCGTTTGTCCCTCAACAGCGAGAGTTTGTGCTCGATGAGCGGGTGTTGGACGACCTCCAGAGTTTGCGACATGTTCAGCTCCCCCTTCGGTTGGAGCCACGTTTGTGCCTGCGGCCCCTTCCCCGGTTGAGATTCCCTCCGCGGCGCCCCTTCGCCGTCGTTTTCACCGCGGCGCGGGCGGCATTCAGTTCGGAAGTTCGGGCGGGACGCCAGCTGCCGGGCTTCATCCCGCCCAGCCGGAACGGACCAAACCGCGTGCGGACCAGGGTGCGTACCGGGTGACCCACTGCCTTGAGCATCCTGCGAACCTCCCGTTTTCGGCCTTCGGTGAGTACCAGTGTCACACCCCATTCATCCTCGCCCAGTTGGATCCGCCGAACTCGCTTCGGGCGGGCCGGACCATCCTCCAGCTCCACCCCTCGCTTGAGGCGCCGGAGCGCGGCGGCCGTCACCTTTCCCGCAACGCCGGCCAGGTATTCGCGCTCGACCCGCCCACTCGGATGGGCAAGGCGGGCCGCGAGGTCCCCGTCGTTGGTGAGCAGCAGGAGGCCGGAGGTGTCGCGGTCCAGCCGCCCCACGTAGCGCAATCCGCCGGCCCAGTCCGGGAGAAGATCGTAGACCGTCTCGCCGCCGTGGGGATCAGCCCGGGTGCAAAGCACGCCGCCCGGCTTGTGAAAGACGATCCACCGGCGCGGAGCCGGGCGGACAACCCGGCCGTCGAGCGACACGGTGTCGGTGCCGGGGACGACCCGCACCCCGGGGCTGGTCACCCGCTCGCCGTTGATGGAGATGCGGCCCTCGCCCAGCATCACCTCGGCCTGGCGCCGCGATGCCACGCCGGCCTGCGAGATGTACTTCTGTACGCGCACGGGAGTACGGCCGCCGGGACTCATTCGGGGGACTCCGGCTGCTGGTCCGCGTGTGCCAGGACGGCCGCCACCGCCTCTTCCCCGTCCAGGGCGGGAGTGTCGTCCTCCTGTTCCTCTTCGTCCCGTGGGTCCGGCTTGGCTTTCAGCGGCACGCGTTCACGCAGAATCACCGGCAATTCCTCCGGCTGCGGCAGGTGTTCCATGGAGGGGAATCCGAAGTGTTCCATGAACTTCGGCGTCGTCCCGTAGAGAACCGGCCGCCCCACCCCCTCCCCCCGCCCTACCCCCGCGATCAACTCACGATCCAGCAGCGTGCGGATGACCCCCGTCGAGTTGACCCCGCGGATGTACTCGACCTCGATGCGACCGATCGGCTGCCGGTAGGCCACGATTGCCAGGGCCTCGAGGGCCGGTCCCGACAGGCGCGACGACCGCGGCACCGTGTCGAAGCGCTCCAGGTAGGGCGCGAATTCGGGCCGGGTCATGAGCTGCACGCCGTCGGAGACCTCGCGCAGCTCGAAAGCATGTCCGGCGGCGTCGTAATCGGCTTTCAGGACGGCCAGCGCGGCCTCCACCCGGTCCTCGTCGAGCGACTCGTCGGCGCGGGCGATCTCGCCGGGGGACAGCGGCGCGTCGGAAGCAAACAGAATCGCCTCGACGATGCGGGCGTCGTTCACGCCGCCCCCTCTCCGGCACCCGCCACGAGGGCTTCCGTTCCGTCCCCGGCCTGGCCACTCGCCGTCACCTCGCCCACCCCCAACACGGCGCCCCCGGACCCTTCGCCGAGATTCCGGCCCCGGTAGAACCAGAGCGGCGAGAAGTGCTCCGTCTGTCTCAGTGCCACCACCCGCCGACGCCCCAGCTCGAGCCCCGCCAGCAGCGTCATTACGCCGTGCATCCGTTCCTTCCACGGCGCCACCAGGCTCGAAAACTCGATCCGGCGCGCCTTCCGCACGGTTTCAACGATCAGGCCGATCTTCTCTCGCATGGCCACGGGCCGCGTCGCAATCCGGTGCTCCGCGTCGCGTTCAACCGGGGCCTCCACCCTCAGCGCCGCGGCCAACAGGTCCTCCCAGGTGACCTTGAGCGGCGTCTCGGCCGCCCCGGGCCGGGGTCGCGGATGCACATAGCCCTTCCCAAAGCGGCGTCCACGGTCGTCCTCGGCTGCGCGCAGACGGGTGGCCACCTCGCGAATCATCTCATACTCGAGGAGACGGCGAACCAGTTCGGCGCGCGGGTCGTGATCCTCTTCGCCGGCCGGGGACGGCAGGAGCATTCTGGCCTTGATGCGCACGAGCACGGCAGCCATCTCCAGAAACTCTCCCGCCTCGTCCACGTCGGTGTCGGCCAGCACCTCGATCGCCTCCAGGAACTGCCGCGTGATCCGCGCGATCGGGATATCAAAGACGTCGATGTCCTGCGTGCGAATCAGGTGCAACAGGAGGTCGAGCGGTCCGTGGAAGCGCTCGGTCTCGACCACCAGGAGGCCGTCGCTCGTCATCCGGCCACCAGCCGCACGATCCACGAAAACGAGATGAACACCGGCGACAGCAGCGTGCTGAAGGCGCCCGGAAACACCACCACGGTCAGGAAGAGCAGCGTGACACCGTAGCGGCCCATCTCGCGGTAGCGGGCGCCAACCGCGGGCGGCAACAGGTGGTAGAGCACGTGCGAGCCGTCGAGAGGAGGAATCGGGATCAGATTGAAGTATGCTAGAATGAGGTTTATGAAAATACCATATGTCGCTACTGTGACAATATTTACACCAATTTGTCCGCTGAAGAATGGCACGCCCTGCAGAGCGGTGAGGGCGGCAAGTACCGAGGCGAACATCGCCACCAGGCACAGGTTCGACACGATCCCGGCCAGCGAGACCCGGATGTCGCCCGCCCGATAGTTGCGATAGTTGCGTGGATTGACCGGCACGGGCTTCGCCCATCCGAAGAGAAAGTCACCCGGCAGGAAGTAGAGCAACAGGGGGACGAGCAGCGACCCGACCGGATCGAGGTGAGGGATCGGGTTGAGGGTGATGCGCCCCAGGTCGCGGGCGGTCGTGTCCCCTTCCCGCAGTGCCTGCCAGGCGTGGGCCACCTCGTGCACCACCACGGAGAACAGCAAAACGGGAACGATGAGAAGGAGTTCCATGAACAAAGTTTATCAGTCCACCGGCAAACCCGCACCAGCACC
Organism: Longimicrobiales bacterium; assembly: GCA_965208295.1. Taxonomy (GTDB): domain Bacteria; phylum Gemmatimonadota; class Gemmatimonadetes; order Longimicrobiales; family Gaopeijiaceae; genus Bin94. The sequence continues at coordinate 4,938,651 of OZ242328.1, forward strand.
GACATGGTCATTCCATGGACGGCTGAAGCGGCGCGGGGACGCGGCCACCCTCCCACCGCCTCGCCGGAAGCGCGGCCCCGTGCACGGGTTCGCCCCATTGATCGCACCCGCGGCCGGTTGATCCCGCGCACCCTCGCTTCTACCTTTCGTGCCGGCCCTTGTTCGAGGAAGGGCCTCGGCAGCTCCTGGCGGCGCCGGCGCAAATCCGGCCCGGCGCGCGGGACACTGCCGCCACGACACCGATACTCCGGGGAAGTCCAACCGAGATGCCCAACATCAAGAGCGCGAAGAAGCGGATGGAGTTGAGCCGCGCCGCGCGCAGCAAGAACCGTGTCACCCGGTCGCGCATCCGCACCGCGATCCGCCGGGTGCGCGAAGCCGGGTCGCACCAGGAGGCCGAAGAGCATCGCCGTGCCGCCGCGGCGCTGATCGACCGGGCCGCCACGCGCAGGCTCATGCACCCGAACAAGGCCGGACGGATCAAGTCCCAGCTGGACCGGATGGTCCGGGACCACGCCTGAGGGGACTTCAGGACCCCTCGTCCAGCCTCCACACGGTCTCGCCCCCCACCAGGGTGCGGACCACCCGCCCCACCACCCCTTCCCCGCCAAAGGGCGTGCTTCGCCCCTTTGAGACGAAGTCCGCGCTCTCGATGGTCCACTCCATTGCGGGATCGATGAGCACCAGGTCGGCCGGTTGACCCGGCGCCAGCGTGCCCCCTTCCACCGCAAGCGCCCGCCCGGGCCCCGTGGACATGCGTTCCAGCAGCGCGGGCAGCGTCAGCGTGCCGTCCCGCACAAGCCGCGTGTGCAGGACCGCGAAGGCCGTCTCAAGGCCCACCACACCGAAGGGCGCGTCGTCGAAAGCCTGTTCCTTCTCGTCGTAGTGCGCGGGCGCGTGGTCGGTGGCGATGCAGTCGATCGTGCCGTCGGCAAGCGCCTCGCGCAGGGCCTCGACATCTGACGAGGTCCTCAGGGGTGGGTCGACCTTGTAGTCGGTCCCGTAGCTCGCGAGGACATCGTGCGTGAGGAGCAGATGGTGCGGGGTCACCTCGGCCGTGACACGCACGCCGCGCTCGCGGGCGCGCCGGATGAGAGCGGCGGCCGCCGCCGTGGAGACGCGCTGAATGTGCAGGCGGCCTCCGGTCGCCTCCGCCAGGGCCAGGTCGCGAGCGACGCCGATCTCCTCGGCAACGGCCGGCTTGCCGCGCAGCCCCAGACGCGTGGAGATCACGCCCTCGTGCATGACGCCGGCGCGCGCGAGACCGGCGTCCTCGCAGTGCGCGAGCACGGGAATGTCGAAGGACCTGGCGTACTGGAGCGCGAGGCGCATCAGGACCGAGGACTCGAGCGACCGTCCCGCATCCGACACCGCTACCGCCCCCGCGTCCACCACCTCCCCGAACTCGGTCAGCTGCTCACCCTTGCGGCCCGCCGACACCGCGGCCACCGGAAAGACCCGAGCACCCCCCGCCCGCCGCCCCTCCGCCACGATGAAGCCCACCGAGGCCGGATCGTCCACGACCGGATCCGTGTCCGGCATGCAGCACACGGCCGTATAGCCACCCGCGGCCGCCGCCCACGCACCGGTGCGAATGGTCTCGCGGTGCTCCCACCCGGGTTCGCACAGGTGCGCATGCGGATCCACGAAGCCAGGGGCCACCACCAGCCCCACCCCATCGACCACATCGGCCCCATCGGCTTCCAGCCCCTCCCCCACCGCCCCGATCCGGCCCCCCTCAACCAGCACATCGCCTTCCAGCTCCGTCCCCCCCCCCGGGTCGATCACCCGACCACCCCGGATCAGCAACCTCCTCATGCCGACGCCCCGCACCCGTCCACCCCGGCCCGTCGAACACCCACACCCACCGTCCCCCGACCCACGCGCCTCACGACCCCGTCCAGTCCCGCGCGGCTTCCGCCAGATGCGGGGCCCCGCCCGCCAGCAGATACAGCACCGCCATCCGCACGGCCACCCCGTTGGTCACCTGTTGCAGAATCACCGAGTGGGGCCCGTCGGCCACATCCGAGTCGATCTCCACGCCCCGGTTCATCGGTCCCGGGTGCAGGATCAGGAGCCGCCGCGGCGCCCGCTCCAGGCGTTCGCGGGTGATCCCGAAGACGCGGTTGTACTCCCGCAGCGAAGGCACGAACCCGTCTTGCATGCGTTCCAGCTGCAATCGCAGCACATTGACGGCATCGGCCCACTCGACCGCGTCGTCCACGTGCCCAAACACCGTCACGCCCAACTCCTCGATCCCGGCGGGGAGCAGCGTTCGCGGTCCGCACACCCCCACCTCGGCGCCCAGCTTCACCAGGCCGTAGATGTTGGAGCGCGCCACCCGCGAGTGCAGCACGTCCCCCACGATGCACACCCGCAGGCCCTCCAACGAGCCGAAGTGGTCGCGCAGCGTGAGGATGTCGAGCAGTCCCTGCGTGGGGTGCTCGTGCGCGCCGTCGCCCGCGTTGATCACATTCGACGGAATGCGCGCCGCCAGGAATGCCGCCGCCCCGGCCGACCAGTGGCGGATCACCACCATGTCGATGCTCATGGCCTCAAGATTGCGCGCCGTGTCGACCAGGGTCTCGCCCTTCGAGACGGAGGACCCCACCGCGCCGATGTTCACCGTGTCGGCAGACAGCCGCTTCTCGGCGAACTCGAAGGAGATGCGCGTCCGCGTCGAGGCCTCGAAGAAGAGGTTCACGATCGTCTTCCCCCGAAGCACGGGCACCTTCTTGACGCGCCGCTCGGTAATCTCCTTGAAGGGCTCGGCGGTGTCGAGGATGACCCGGATCTGGTCGGCCGAGAGGGGCTCGAGTCCGGTCAGGTCCTTGCCCAGGGGGGGCGTCGTCAGACTCACGAACGATCCAGGGCGCCGAGCACCACGGCCAGATCGCCATCCAGCCTGGGCACGAGAACGTCGATCCGCTGGTTGGCAAGAACGGGGAACTCGCGCCCCACGATGTCGGGCTGGATAGGCAATTCGCGGTCCCCCCGGTCCACCAGGACACAGAGCACGATGCGCGCGGGGCGACCCCAGTCCATGAGCTCGTTGAGCGCGGCCCGCGCCGTGCGGCCGGTATAGAGGACATCGTCGACCAGCACGACCGCGCGATCGTCCACGCCGCCGGGGGGCAGCTTGGTCTCGCCCACGAGCGGGCGCGGGCCCAGCGCCATGAGGTCGTCGCGGTAGAAGGTGATGTCGAGCGTGCCGGTGGGGACCTGTTTCCCCTCGGCGGCCCTGATCGCGTCGCCGATCATGTCGGCCAGGTCGACGCCCCTGCGCTGCACCCCGATGATAACGAGGCGACGGATACCGCCGAGCCTCTCCAGCACTTCGTGGGCCATGCGGTCGATCGCGCGGCGGACATCCGCGCCGTCCATCAGCACCGTGGGCTCTGCCGGGGTCACCTTTTCGATCCGCGCTCCTGTCCGGGGGGGTCCGGGTCTTGCCTGGGGCGGTCCTCGATGGTTGGTCCGCCCGCAGGCGGCTGAAAGATAATTGCCCCGGGAGCGTCCGGCCAACATGATCATGGGGCTTGCGGTCCAACCGGGACCGGTCCGCACCCACGCATCCCCCAGACCTGGAGCCCCCATGTTCCGTCACGCAGCCCGTACCGGGAAACGCCCCGGTGTTTTCATGAAACAAGAGCGGTCGACGCGGCGAGTTTCGGCCCCGAGGGGTGGCCGGACATGGCCATGGGAGATTCGAGCGGCAGCAACCGGTCGCCGCACCACCCAGTCGCTCTGCGTCGCCTTCCTGGTCGCGGCCGCAGGTTCTCCCGCCCTGCACGCCCAGGAAGCGGTCGAGGGCCCCAAGGTCATCCTGTCCTCGGTTCCGTTCTCGCTTACGGTCCACGGGGGTGCCGAGCTGTCCGCGCTGGTCGAGGTTCGCGACGCCGGGGGGACACTCCTCGCATCGGGCACGGTTGCTCCGGGCGGGGAACTCGAAGTGCGTGACATCTCCGTCGGTTCGCGCGACGCACTCCCCCTCCAGGTGCGCATCGGCGACACGGTGCACGAGGTGTCCGCCCCGTACGCCCCCGCCTGGTTCTCGATCCTGCCGCCGCTCCTCGCGATCGCGCTGGCGCTCATCTTCAAGGAGGTCATCACCGCGCTGCTGGCCGGGATCTGGCTGGGCGCCCTCGCGGTGGCGGGGTACAACCCGCTGCAGGCCACCTGGCGGCTCGTCGACGAGTACATCGTGCCCGCGCTCGGCGACACCGACGGCGGCCATACCCAGATCGTTGTGTTCAGCCTGCTGCTGGGGGGCATGGTCGGGCTGATCAGCAAGAACGGGGGAACCATGGGGGTGGTGCAGGCGGTGGCGCCGCTGGCACGGAACCGGCGCCGGGGGAAGATCGCCACCATGCTGGCCGGCCTCGCGATCTTCTTCGACGACTACGCGAACACGCTGGTCGTCGGCAACACGATGCGCCCGATCACAGACAAGCTCAAGGTCTCGCGAGAGAAGCTGGCGTACGTGGTCGACTCCACGGCCGCGCCGGTGGCCGCGCTCGTTCCGATCTCGACCTGGGTGGGCTACGAGGTTTCGCTGATCGGAGACGGCCTGGGCGCCGCGGCCGGTGAAGCCGCGGGCGCGGAGGCCGCCTTCATTGCTGGACTGAGCCCCTACACCGTCTTCATCCAGACCATCCCCTACCTCTTCTATCCCCTGCTGGCCCTTGCCTTTGTGTTCCTGACCTCGGCCATGAACCGGGACTTCGGCGCGATGGCCCGGGCCGAGGCCAGGGCGGCGGCGGGCCGCGGACTCCACCGCGAGGGAGCCATGCTGGCCACCGACACCAGCGAGGGCTTCGTGCAGGCGAAGGAGGGGGCGCCGCACCGGTGGTGGAACGCGGCGATTCCGGTGCTCACGGTGGTTCTGGTTGTCCTGGGGGGACTGTACACCTCCGGCCGGGCCGCCGTGGGTCCCGAGGCGGCGCTCAAGGACGTATTCGGAGCGGCCGACCCATTCGCGACGCTGCTGTGGGGCTCGCTGGCCGGGTGCCTGGTCGCGGCCGCAATGTCCCTGGGGCAGAAGTTATTGAGCGTCCACGAGTGCATCGATGCCTGGGTTGGCGGCGTCAAGGCGATGATGATCGCGATGGTCATCCTGACGCTGGCCTGGTCGCTGGGCGCGGTCACCACGGATGTGGGCACGGCCGACTACCTGTCCCAGCTGCTGGGGGGCAACCTCCCCATCGTCCTTCTCCCGGCGGTGGTCTTCATCACGGCGGGCGCGATGGCCTTCGCCACGGGCACCTCGTGGACCACCATGGCCATCCTCATTCCTCTCGTGATCCCGCTCACCGTGTCGCTCGCGGGTGGCACCGGCTTCGCGGACGGCTCCCTCTACGGCATCCTGCTGGCCACCACCAGTTCGGTGCTGGCGGGGGCGATCTGGGGCGACCACTGCTCCCCCATCTCCGACACGACGGTGCTTTCGTCGACGGCCGCGGCCTGCGACCACGTCGACCATGTGCGGACCCAGCTGCCCTATGCGGTGCTGGTGGGTGTCACGGGTCTCGTGCTCGGGAGCCTGGGGACCTCGCTGGGGATCCCGCACTGGGTCGCGCTGCTGGCGGGCGTTGCCGTGTTGGCGGTGTTCCTGCGCATGTTCGGCACGCCCGTCGCGGAGATCGACGGGGAGGAGGCGGTGGGGGGAGGGTAACCCTGACGTAACGTTAGGGTTGGCCGCCCTTCCCCCGGCGCGCCCGGAAGAACCTGCGCAACAGCCGCGAAGACTCGTCGGCCAGCACCCCGTCCATCAGCTCCACGCGGTGATTCAGACGCGGGTCCTGCACGAGGCTGTGGAGGCTGCCGGCCATGCCCGCCTTGGGGTCGCGGGCGCCGAACACGAGGCGGGGAATGCGCGCCAGAACGATCGCTCCCGCGCACTGCGCACAGGGTTCCAGGGTGACGTAGAGGGTGCAGCCGGTCAGCCGCCAGTCCCCAATGCGACGCGCGGCTGCACGTATCGCGACGAGTTCGGCGTGGGCGGTGGGGTCGTGCCGCTCCGCCGTGCGGTTGTGGGACTCGGCGAGCACCGACCCGCCCCGCACGATTACCGCGCCGACGGGCACCTCGCCGCGCAGACCCCCCGCGCGGGCCAGCTCCAGTGCGCGCGCCATCCAGGCGAAGTCGGGGTTGGGGGGGGTTGGGGGGGCCACGGTGGGCCGGGCTGCCTAGCAGTCCGTGGACAAAGTCCCGCGAGCACCGAGAGCGGCGAGGCGCCGGGCTGGCAAGGAGCAGGTAGCACAAATCACGGTAAGAGACCACGTAAGTTCAATCAGGACTGCACGATCTGCGCTTCTTGCCGTTGGATAATAGCGAGTTCCGCCGAGCGCGAACAGCAAGAGAGTCGCCAACGTATGGCGGGAGTATTCCGGGAGGCTACCGTCCACCAACAGGGGCATCCAGCGCGTACACATGCAAGTATTCGATCCCAAGATCATCCGTCCAGACACCGATGATCTCATCCCCAGTTATAGAATGGGGGCGAAACCCTGGTGGCAGAACAGCCTCTCCCAGATCTCGACCATCCAGATCATAGATACGCCAAGTCGAAGGTCCGAGCGCATCCGCAGGCATGCGAAACTCCTCCACCCACACGCGTCCACCCTCCTGAACGGCCAGCGCCCGGAACGCAGGCAAGGTGGCGGGCAGTACGACGGTCTCAAGAAGAGAACGCCTACTCCTGCGGACGCCGACATCATCAATCTTCCCGAGTTCGCCTTCGATCCATCGGTCACGATCGGCGTCCGTGACCTCGACCGCCCCCAACGAGCGCCGAATGGTCGCGATGTCCTGGCCGTCCGGGTAAGCGATCCGGATTTCGTAGCTGTCCGTATTTCCGAACGCGACAATACCCCAACCGACAGCCGCTTCAAGCGTCCTAAGGAACGGAACATCGACGCGGGTACTGCCTACCGTGAGGGAACCAGAACTCGACTGCCTCTGCACGAACGACACTCTCTCTGGACCCATCAGACCACGCACCGCACCCAAGCTAGTTCCACGGTCATCGAAGAACAGCAGTTCCGCTTCGGGGCGTCGCTGATGAATCGACTCCGTTGTTGGCAATTCCTCGGGCAGGGACATGCCGGTCGATTCTAATGCGACCCTTTGCGAGAGGGTTCGGGAGGCCACAAACACGCCGTCGGTGGTCCAGCCTACGGGGGATAAGAATACTCTAGGACCGGCGGTCTGCCCCATTGTTTGCGGTATCTCGGATTCTGCGTCCACGGGGGCGGTTCTGGCCAGTCTGCCGTAGGAATCAAAGACCGAGATGCGCCCGTTCCATCGGTCGAACACGAACAGGGTGTCGTTACTGCCAACGCCGATTGCCCCGATTCGCAGGAACTCGCCCGGACCGTCACCCCTCCGACCGACCGCTTCCTGAAACTCCCCGTCTGCCGCAAAGAACAACAGTTCTGAAGTGCCGCTGTTCCCTACGACGATACGTCCATCGCCCAGGAATGATGCTCCGACGACCTCGTGGAACACGAAGTCACTGTCGAATACCGAACCGATTTCGATGTGAGGACGTGGGCTAACCCTCCAGGAGTTGCCCGTGGCCCACTCCGCAGCTGTGGCAGGGGGCGGCCGGGGAAGACTTCGCAGCGCTTCCTCGAAGTCTGCGGGAAACACGCCCTCGACGGTCACGTACGCCGGAGTACCGGTGACGCCCAACCGAGCCGCTAGTCGCATGTCGTCCTCGATACGGCGGGCGGTCTCCACGTCTTGCAGGCACGCAGCGAACGTCGCCGTGTCGCGGATTCCTAAGGTGGAGGCCCACGCCACCCAATCGCGGTCCTCCAACCAATCGTCATCCATCAGGAGCCTACGGTGAGCTTCCGCAAACACGCCGTGTCGCTCGCTACAGATCGCGGCAGCAGCGGCAGATCGCGCACCGGGGTGAATCCGGTCCAAGGGAAGGTGGCGGATCACTATGTCGGCTTCTTCCAGAGCGACCACGTCGAGCACTCGCGATGCTCCTCGGCGACAGTACGGGCACTCGTAGTCGACGAACTCGACAACTGTGCGGCTCGGTTGGACAGTGCTGTTCGCCAATCGGGACGACCCTTGAGTGAGGCCCGGCCAAACCTCTGTGATCGTACGCCCCGTCTGCCAATCGTCGTAGACGCCCTTCACGGTTCGTCCCAGCGAACCTTCGAACAGGACGAACGCCAACGTGGCCAGAATGGCCACATTGATAAGCAGATTCAGCTTACCCCGAGCGGGTGGCGCCGACGGTTCGGACATGTTCCCCCCCTACAGAAGGGCCGGATGATCTTTCCGTGGAACCGTCAGCAAGGTCACTTCGAACTCCTTCTCCTCCCGCCGAAGCTTGAACTTGTAGCTCCTGCCCGGAATCCGAGGTGGAAAAGGACTCGTCCGCGCATCGGCATTCTCGACCTCTAGGATCGCATCCCCGACTCGAACCCCAGCTCGGTGCGCCGGGCCGTCACACTCCACCTTCTGTACAAGGGGGTAGTCGGCCCAAGCCACCCGACCGTCACGTCTGGTCATGACCCCACCCCAACTGAACCCCCAAGTACCTGGTGACGGAGTCCCGGCGACGATCCCGCCTGTCCTATCGGGTGTACCGGGCGGTGTGCAGTCCAACTCCGGATCCGGCTCCTGCGGAAACGCAGAAGCCGGAAGGAGGGTGGCGACGATGATTGCCGCGACTCGGATTAGTGGCAGTAACATTCGATCTCCTGGGTGTCGCACCAGAAGATGCACGTCGCCCCACCGCCGCACCACTCCGCAACCTCCATGGTGTACTCGATAGCCCACTCGAGGTCGACGCACATGTCGGGGGCAGGGGTGGCGGTGGCCTTGGATCCCACGGAGAGCGCCACGATCAGCGCTACGGCGAGGACTTGGAAGCGTCGGATCACGCAATTTCCTCCTGTGTTGATGGAATGAAGCGAAATGAGCGTCCGCAAGGTACACCGGTCCCGCCCGGCCTGTCAACGACTAGTTCAGTGTTTTCCAACCCGGACATGAGCATGAACGAGCCGGGGGGAGGGGCCGAGGTAGGGGGGTGCGATAGTGAGGGTGGTGGAGGTTGGGATGGTGGGGTCGCGGAGGGGGCGGCGCACTCTTGCTCGGCTTGTCGGAACCTCCATGGAAACGATTCCCGCGCCGCTGGCGGCGGTGTGTCGCGGGCTGGAGACGGTGCGGAACGTCCTGAAACGTCGCCGGACTGTAGGTCGTTTCCGACAGGTTGACGGGCTTGCGGAAGGGCTTTCAGCGTTCGGACATGGAGACGCTGGAAGAGTACTTCAGCACGCGAGTTAGCGCGTTCCTCGACGACACGGGACTGAGCCCGACGGCGCTCGGCAGGAAGGCGCTGGGCGACCCGAACCTGGTGCGCCAGATCGAGGGTGGCCGGTCTCTGACGCTGCGCTCGGCGGATCGTGTTCTCGCGTTCATCTCCGGGTTCGGCCGGGAGTCGGGCGGTGCGCGCGACCCGCCCCGACGCCCCCGGTACCGGAAGCGCGCACCGAGAGCGAAGAGAACGAGGAGGAACACAGCGATGACCAAGCAACGGACGGAACCGAGAACGAACCCAGCGGTCCGTTTCGTGCGGCTGCCCGAGGTGATGGCCCGCACCGGCCTGTCGCGGAACACGATCTACGTGAGGGTGGCCGAGGGCCGGTTCCCCAAGCCGGTCCCGCTGGGGGCGCGGTCCGTGGGCTGGATCGAGTCGGAGTTGGACGAGTGGTTCAGCGACCGGATCGCGTAGCGATGACCGCTCGTCTCGAAGAACGGGCCGAGGCCCTGAAGCCGTTCGGCTGGAAAGGCCGCAAGGCCGAGTGGATCGCCTTGGTGTGCCTGCACAGCGGGGTGTTCACCCGCACGCAGGCGACGGCCTTCCTGAAGACGCACCACGAACGGGCGAGGCGCATGGTGCATGCCCTGATCGCGCAGGGTCTGGCTGCCGAGGAGACCGTTCTGCGCGTCCGTGGGATCGGCCGAGTCTGCCGGATCTACGCACGACGCCTCTACCGCGCGCTCGGAGCCGAGCACATCCGCCACCGCAGGACCGCCTCCCCGGTCGTGCTCCTGCGCCGCCTGCTGTCGCTCGAACACGTGATCGAGCATCCGAACCTGCCGTGGCTCCCGACCGAGGCCGAGAAGGTGGCGGCGTTCGATTCGCTGGGGATCGACCGCCGACTCCTGCCCGTCCGGGTGTACCGGGGCACCGCCGGAACCACGCGCCGGTACTTCCACGTCAAGCTGCCCGTCGCGCTGGACTCGGAGCGCGCCGTGTTCGTCTACGCCGATCCCGGCCACGACACCGCGACCGCGCTCAGGTCGTGGGGCAGCGCTCACCGGGGCCTCTGGCGGGCGCTCGGGGCTCTGGGCCGGTCCGTCGAGGTGGCCGCGGTCGCCCGTTCGCTGCGCGAGACCAACCGGGCCAGGAAGGTGATGCGCTACTGGACCCAAGGATTCGGCCCCGCCGAGCCGGACCCCACGGTGGCCGAGGAACTCGCCCGGATCGAACGCGCGATCCTCGAAGGCGCGGTCGAGATCCTCGACGAATACGGAGGGCTGCAAGCCGCGTTGCAGCGCAGCGTGGCGCTGGAGAAGGAGGCCCGGCGGCAGCCCCGCCGCGCCATGATCCACCGCGCCAGCGCTTGGCGGACGGTTCGCCTCCAAGGGGTGCGCTACCTGTGACCGGCCCGCGTCTTATGACCGTACCTGAGCGCGCAATCGACACGGGGGTCCGATGCGCACTTTGGCCGTCCGGCGATGCGCAGCGGTGGCGCGGCAGAAGCCACCACCCCCCAACGTCTTGCGGCTTCGCGGCCCACCCGGCGCGTGCCGTGCGGGCCGCTCTGGCCGTGGCGGTAGCGACCCCCCAGTCCGAGGGCCTGGTACGGGTTCGGGCGCAGGTGTGTTTGCGCACCCCTGCCCCCGACCCTTCGGGGTCGCTACCGCAGCATCAATCCCTACGGGAAGGTTGAACCAACGATGAAGCTCGGCACACTCGTCATCATCGGCGCGGCCGTCGGGGCCGCGGCGGGACACGCCATCGGCGCTCCGTTCCCCGGCATGGGCGAGAACCCCTACCTCGACCTGATCGCCCACCACGATCCGAGCCTCCACACCGCGATCCGGATCTGGAACTATGCAGCCCCGACCGTCCGGGTTTCAATGCCGAGAAGACCACTCCGTCTCGGCGAAGCGAGCGGCGGTCTTCGCGGAGCGACACTTGACGGCCTTCCTGCAAGGATCGCTTGTACCGTAGCGACCCCCAGGGAGGGTTGGGATGGCATGCACATCCCATCCTCCCAGATGCCACACCGGGCATCGGAAAAGGGGGGTCGCTACGGTCACGGCCTCCGACTCCAGTGCGGCACATCCGCCCCGGCGACCGTCGTGCAACCGCAAGCAGGACAACGACATCCGCAATGCGCGGACCTGCACGTCCGAAACATGTTTGAGCGCACATCGACCCCGATTTCACATGTGCGCCTCCGGATCGGCATCGGGCGTGCCGAGAACCGCCTCCACGTCATCGTTTCCGGCCCGAAGATCGCGAAGCTCCGGCACAGCCGGTTGGCGGCGTGTTTGCGGTCCGATTTTCGGGCTTCGGAACACCTCCTTCTGGCGGAGGCGCCTTCTCTCCACGATACTTCATGCGTGCAGATCGTGCAGTCCATCAACCGGAGAGGAATCGAATGATGGCACGCACGAAACGTGTCCGGCGCGGATACAGCGCCGGCGAATGGGGCCGGAACCGGGTGAGGGTGTTCGCCGATCCCAAGACCGGTCTTTTCCAGATTGAGTGGCGCGAGAACGGGCGAAGGCTGAGCCGGTCGCTCCAACACCGCGACTGGGCAAGGGCCAAGCGGCAGGCGGACGAAGCCGCCGCAGGCTTCGCGAAGCATCGGCCCACCGGCCAGGCCGAGACCGGGGCCGAGCTGCTCACGCTGGAGGAGCTTTTTGAAATCTACGGGGAAGAGGTGACGCCCACGAAGGGCGAGCATACCCGGCAGCACGACCGGACCACGATGGAGATGTTCCTCCGGTTCTTCGGTCGGGACCGCGATCCGGCAACGCTTTCGCAGCGGGACTGGGACCGGTTCATCCGGGCGCGGAGGGAGGGCAGGGTCGGCCCGAGCGGAAGGCCCGTGTCCGACCGGACGGTCGAGTACGACCTCAAGCTCCTGATCGCGATCTTCAACTGGGCCGCGAAGTCCAGAGACGAGCGCGGCCGGTTGCTGCTCGACAGGAACCCGCTCAGAGGGCTGAAGACGCCCAAGGAGAAGAATCCCACGCGGGTCGTCCTCCCCGAGGACGAATACCAAGCTCTTCTCAAGGTGTCCCGCAGGGTGGACTGGCGGTTCCACGTCGCGCTCGTGCTCGCGCACGAAACCGGCCACCGGATCGGAGCAATCCGAAAGCTCCGCTGGTGCGACATCGACCTCGATGCCGGAGTCGTCCGGTGGCGGGCCGAGTACGAGAAGACGGGTTACGAGCACACGACGCCCGTCACCGCCGAAGCGCTCTCGGCGCTCGCGGAGGCGCGGGGCAGGAAGGTCGGGGGCCGCGACGCTCCCGTCCTGCCCGCACCTGGGAGTCACTCGATATGCGTGGGCTCGTCGCAGGCGCGCTCGTGGTGGGCCACGGCCCAGCGGCTCGCCGGGCTGGAACCCAAGCGCGGCAGGGGCTGGCACTCGCTGAGGCGGAAGTTTGCGACCGACCTCATGGACCAGCCGCTGAAGCTGCTTTGCGAACTCGGCGGTTGGAAGACGGCCAAGACGGTCCTACGTTGCTACCAGCGAGCCGACGAGGGACAACTCAGGAAGGCACTGGACGCCCGCCGCCGCGCGCGAACCTGAAGTCGCAAGTAGCGGGAACCAACCGGAGGGAATCAGACCCCGCCAAGCATGCAACTACAACCACCACAACCAGATGCGAAACTGTCGCCCGTTGCCGGGCTGGCAAGGCGCGACGAGAGGTGAATAGCACAGCTATTCGCCCGAGGAGCAACGCAGAGCGAAGCCTTGGAAGGGCAGAATGTATACTACACATGACATAGTGTAATGCCGCGTTTACATAGTGAGCAGATGAAGCGAGGCGGTCCAGCGCGGATGCATCGCCGCTCGAATGCCGTGAGGGTTTTTCCACGGGCTGCCTAGTGCGCGGTCAAGGGCCCCGCGAAGGAAATCGGCGTCACGTCACGGTAGAGCCCCGCCACCCTTCCCAGGATGACCGTCTCCCCCGCCCCGTCCACGGCCCTTCTGTCGCCCCCGACCACACGCAGAAGCACACGCGGGCCACGCTTCTCGAGCTGATGGTAGTCGGCGACTCCACGAACCCGGGCCACCACGATGTCTCCATCGGCCAGCTCCTCGGCTCGCGCCGGCTGGACCACCAGGAGGTCCCCTTCGCCGATTCCGGCCGCGGCCAGCCTGTCACCGGGCGCATACACCGTGAAACCCCCGCTGCGCCTGGCCAGCTTACGGTCCAGGCACACGCGCTGCTCGGCCCGGCCGCTGCGAAGTCCGGCAACGGCCTCCGTCAGGTCACGGTAGCAAGGCAGCGATACGGTACGGGCGTTGAGGTCCAGGCCCAGAATGCGAATGCCGCGGGAGCGGGACGGGTCACGCTCGACGACTCCCTTGTCCGCCAGCGATTGGAGCAACTCCGACACCGTCTTCGTGCTCTTGATCCCGAAGTGGTGGCCGATCTCCCTGATCGAGGGCTGATAGGTGTGGGTGCGGAGGTAGACCACCATGTAGTCCAGTATGCGCTGTTCCAGGTCGGTCAGCGCCGGCGCGGTTCGAGGTGCAGGCGAGCGGTGGCCTGCAATGACGGATTTGGGGCCGCTGGGCATGCGCGTGGAGTGGTGGGGAGAGGGCCGGGGGCAGAGTTGACGCGGGCGAACCATAGGTGCGCGGGCACCGGGCCGCAACCCCTCGGGAACGTCATCCCGGCTCCCCGGAGCCCCTGCCGGTTGTTTGCGGAGCGGGCAAGTCCCACATTGGCGCATCGATCACGCACTTCGGCCCGGAAACAGGACTTATGGCTCTGAACAAACCACACGCCTCCACCGTCCGCTACGAGCCTGACGAACACCCCCCTCACGGTCTGGCGCTCGCTCTGGCCCTCCAGCTCATGATGCTCGAATTGGGGGAGATCATCCTTATTCCAGTCGTGGTCGTGCGTGCCGCGGGCGGAACCGATGCCTACCTGGCGTGGGCTGCCTTCGCGGCGCTTGCGATCTCCGGGATCACGACGATGATGCAAGCCCGGCGCGTCGGGAGGATAGGCTCGGGATACATCCTCCTCATGGTCACATCCGGGGCGTTCATCGCGGTTTGCGTCACCGCGCTCACCGAAGGGGGGCCCGGACTCCTGATGACGCTGCTCGTTGCGTCTTCGCTTTTCCAGTTTCTGCTGGCGGCCCGCCTGTCGCTGCTGCGCAGAATCATCACCCCCACCGTGGCCGGCACGGTGATGATGCTCATTGCGGTCACGATCATGCCCGTCCTGGCGGAACTCCTGGAGGAGGTGCCCGAAGGGGCAAGCGAAACCGGCATCTACGTCAGCGCGATCATAACGCTGCTCGTTACCGCCGTCATGATTCTGCGCGGGTCCGGCGCGGTCCGGCGGTGGGCCCCCATCGCCGGCGTCGTCGCGGGTTGCGTGGTGGCGGCCAACTTCGGGCTCTACGAGGTGGAGCGGGTGGCCGAGGCGGCCTGGTTCGGACTGCCCCAGGGCGGCTGGCCCGGCTTCGATTTCACACTGGGGCCGGCGTTCTGGGCGCTGCTGCCGGCCTTCGTGTTCGTGACGCTGGTGGGGGCCATCGAGACGGTCGGCGATGTCGTGGGCATCCAGAAGGTCTCGTGGCGCAAACCGCGTGCCACCGACTTCCGCTCCGTGCAGGGCGCCGTCGCCGCCGACGGCGTCGGGAACCTTCTCTCGGGTCTGGCGGGCACTGTGCCGAACACCACCTGCGCTTCGGGGGTGGCCACCGTGGAGGTCACGGGCGTGGCCTCGCGCCGGGTGGGGATCTACATCGGCCTCTTCTTCCTGGCCCTCACGCTCTTGCCCAAGGCGCTCGCGCTCTTCCTGGCCATTCCGGGGCCCGTGGCGGCGTCCTACCTCCTCGTGATGATCGCAATCCTCTTCGCGCTGGGCATGAGGATCGTCGTGCAGGACGGCATGGACTTCCGCAAGGCCGCGATCGTCGGTCTCTCCTTCTGGATCGGGACAGGGTTCCAGCACAACATCTTCTTCCCCGAAGGGCTGGAAGGTTGGGCCGGTGAACTGCTGGGCAACGGCATGGCCGCGGGTGGCCTCGCAGCGCTGATCATGACCGGATTCCTCGAGCTGGCCTCTCCGCGCCGAAAGCGCATCGAGACGGAACTGAACGCGGGGGCACTGGAAAAGATCGACGAGGTGCTCGGCAGCATGTCGTCGCGGAAGGGCTGGGGCGAACAGATGGTCCACCGCCTGCGGCTCGTGGCCGAAGAGACCATCGCGGCCCTCTCGGCCCGGCAGATCGAGGGTGTCGAGGGCGACGGGTCACGCAGACTCCGCGTGGTCATCCGCCCCAGCCGCGACGGCGCCGAGATGGAGTTCGTGGCCTCGTTCGGCGAGGGCAATCTCGAGGACCGCCTGGCGCTCATCGGAGAGCAGCCGGCCGACGGGCCCGTTGAACACGAGATCTCGCTCAGGCTTCTGCGTCACTTCGCTTCTTCGGTCCGTCACCAGCAGTACCTGGACACCGATATCGTGACGGTGAAGATCGCGTAGAAGCCGGCAGTCCGCGGACAGGATCGCCCCGGGGAACCGAGGGCAGCATGGGCGGCGGTTGCGGTGGACACGCGAGGGGGTCACCGCTCGGTCCCCCCGGTCGCTAAAATAAGTGGGGGTCCCCGCCGACGGTCCGCGATGCCTGCGGATGAAACCGTGTCGTACGGCGGATCGTATGGAGCCAGTAACCAAAGGAGGAACTGCAGGTCGATGCGAAACTACCGGAAGAACCCGGCGCCCGATCGACGGACAGAGCGGATGTTGTCGTACCTGGACGGCACGCTGAACGCCGTCGAGCGGGACGCCTACGAGGCAAAGCTGGCCGCCGACCCGGCGCAAGCCAGGGAGGTCGAGAGCCAACGCGCCCTGGTGGCCGCGCTGGACGAGATGGCCGCCTATGCCCCGTCAAGCGATTTTCGGGTGCGCGTTCTCGCGTTCCTGAACACGCCCGAGTCCTGGTGGGCGCGGCTGCGGCGCAGGCTCGTCGGCACGCCCCCGCCCATGTCCAACGTGTTCGCGGCCTTCCTGGACGAGGGACTGACGGCGCGCCAGGCCAGGGCGCTTGCCGCATTCGTAGCCAGGGATCCCGAAGCGGCGGCGGCGCTGACCGGCTGGGAACGCCTCTTCGGGGAGTTGCGGACGCTTCCCGGGTTTGAGCCGTCCGAGGGTTTTGCCGACCGGGTGATGGCCCGCCTGAGTGTCCGGGAGCAGCAGCAGGTTGCCCGGCCGGCAGTGGCTCGTGCCGGCAGCCGCCGACTTGCGGGCATCATGGGGCTGCCCGCCGCCGCCCGGTACCGGGAACGCGCAACCGCCTGGATCGATGCGCGCTGGCCCACTCCCCGCGACCGGTTCGCGGTGACATCCGGCATGGCGGTCGGTCCGGTCGCCGTGTTCTTCGTGACCCTTCACATGCTCTCCGGCAATCCGCTCCTGACCACCTCCAACGTGGCCAGTTTCCTGCGGACCAGAGTCGGGGGGGCGGCCTCGCAGCTGGTGGACGCAGTCACCGGAAACCCCACCGCCAACCAAGCGATGGGGCGGGTTTCCGGTCTTCTGGACACATGGACCCTCAGTGGTCCCACCCTCGCGGCCGGGCTGATCCTGTTCGGCGCGCTAACTCTCCTTTCTGCCTGGATCCTCTACAGGAATGTCGTCAAGCTCTCACGATCGGAGAATCGCTATGTATCGGTGTAGCGTACCGGACGGGGCCGCTCGCGGCTCCCGGCTAAGGACCGACCGCGCCATCGCGGCGGCTCGTGTCAGGCGTGTTTCCCTCATGGAGGCCGCCATGCCTTCGCGACGGGTCGCCGTGCTCTGCGTCGCTGCCATTCTTTGCGCCGCCTTTCCAGCCATGCCGGCGGGGGGGCAGGAGCGCACGATCGTCTCCAACCAAATCGAGGTATCCCAGAGCGAGGCTTCGCTCCGCCTGGAGTTTTCCGATGGCGAGCGCCTTGCGATCACCTTCTCCGGCGGACGGGCCAGCGTCAACGGCGAAACCCTTGGATCCTACGAGCCCGACGGGGCCGCCGATCGCGAATGGCGGGGTCTTCTGAGCCGGGTTCTTTCACTGTCCAACGGACCTCTGGCGGATGAGTTGACACGCTGGCAACCGGATTCCGGCGCGAGCGGGACCGAGCGAAATCTTCTCGCGGCGGTAAGCGGGTACTTCGCGGGCGCGCTCGCTGGCATGGTGCAGGTGGATGCGCGGGCTCTGGAGGAGGACAACTCGCAGGGACTGCTGCAGGCGATGGCCCGAAGCGAAGACAAAGAGGCGTTCGTCCAGGCGCTGGACGGGATCGACGCCGAGTCGCTGACCGTTCTGGTCGGACGGGACGATGTGGTGCGGGCGGGGACGCAGATCGAAGGCGGCATCCTGCTCGTGGACGGCGAACTGGATGTACGGGGCCGGGTACGCGGCGACGTGATCGTAGTGGACGGAACGCTCATCCTTGCGTCGGGCCGGATCGATGGTGATGTCCGGCTCGTGGATTCCCGCCTGCAGGGTTCGGCGGGCGGCGTTGTGGGCGATGTCGCCGATATCTCGGAGAGGCTGCGCCGTGAGGAGCTCGAGAACGCAGCGCGGATCCGGGCCGAGGTACAGCGTGAACTGGTTCGAGCGGAACAGAGTTCGCGGCGCACCAACGCGTTTGTATCCAGGGTCCGCCGAGCCTCCAGGTTCACCTTCGACACCTTGATCGCCTTCATCGTGGTCGGCCTGTTTGCGTGGCTTGCCACGGGGCTGGCGGGAGGGCGGGTGGGAGTCGTTGTGCGGGCCATCTCCCACCAGCCGGCGCGAAGTGCGGTGGTCGGGCTCGCCGGTGGCTTCGCGGCCGCTCCGGCCTACCTGATCGGGATCGCAGTGCTGGTGGCCACCATGCTCGGGATCCCCCTTCTGATCGTGTGGGTGCCGCTGTTCCCCCTCGTGGTGTTGGCGGCGGCGCTCGTCGGGCTCGTGGGGGTAGCCGATCATGTGGGTAGGTGGGTGCTCCGGCGGGGTTACCGCTGGCTCAACCGCGGGGATCCGGGCCAGCCCTCGTACGTCAGGCTGCTGGGTCTGGGCACGATGTTCCTCCCGTGGGTAGTGGGAACCTGGCTGCAGGTGCTCCCGCTGACCGGGTGGGTGGGAGATGTGATTGGGGCTGCCGGCACCATGGGGTTTCTGCTGGCGGTGGCAACGGGCTTCGGAGCGGTGATTCTGACCCGGGGAGGCGTTCGACCAACCGACTGGGCCCTCCCCTACGATGACTTCGGCGATGACGAGGACGGAGGCGACCGATGGTAGGATGGTACGGATGGGGACAGGTGGATGCGGCGGGAGCGGCGATTCGGGGCGTGTTCGCCGGAGCCGTGCTGGCGGTTGCCGCTCTGGTTTGCCCGGCCGATCTCGACGCGCAGCGATGGAAGACCGTAACCGCCGCCCGGCAGGTCACCAATGAAAAAGACCTGCGCGTGAAGGTGGACTACGGTGCGGGAGTCCTCACGGTGCGTCGCGGCGACGACGGCGAACTCTACAACGCTCTTTTCCACTTCAATGAGAACTGGGCTGTCCCGAAGACCCATTACGCGAACGGGCGTCTGGAGGTAGGACTCTCCGCAGGTGAGAGCGGCAACTCCGACTTCGGCGACTGGCCCGATGAGGCGTCGCTGGAGCTGGGACTCGCCGCGGGCGTCCCCATGGATCTCGAGTTGAACTTCGGGGCCGGGCAGGCCGAACTGGATCTGACCGGCCTGGGCGTGCGGAAGTTGGTGGTCAACACGGGAGCGTCGGAATCGGTGATCCGGGTGGGCGAAGCGAATCGGGAGCGCATGGAATCGGCGGCCATCAACGTCGGAGCCGCGGACCTTGATGTGCTCGGCGTGGGCAACCTGAACGCGGAGCAGGTCACGGTGAAATCGGGCCTGGGTTCGGTGACGCTACGATTGGACGGGGAGTGGGAGCAGGACGGGTACCTGGTCGTGTCAATGGGGTTGGGCGCTCTGGAGCTTCAGATCCCCGGATCGCTCGGGGTCCGGCTGCGGCGGCCGGACAGCTTCCTGGCCTCCATCGAGACCGAGGGACTGGAGAAGCGCGGGAAGGTCTACCAGTCGGCGAACTGGGAAAGCGCCGAGCGCAAGGTCGAAATCGAGATCACGGCCGTTCTGGGCAGCGTGGACCTGGAGTGGATCCGCTGACCTTCACTCCCTTCCCGGAGCCGTCGGTCGGGAGACTCGACGCTCCCGGTGCCCGCGGGGATTGATCCACAGGCTGGCAGAGTTGTTATTATAGAAAAGTGACCAGACGCACCGCTTCACACCCGGAATCCCCGGCTCGGCGCGGTGCCGGGCTTCTCGGGAGGTAGCATGATCGGAACCCTGTTGACATTCCTGGCGGTGGGCATCGTGAGCATCGTGGCGGTCTGGATCGTGCTCTCGGTCGTGGGTGCCCTGCTTGGACTCACCCTGGGAATCGCGGGGTTTCTCCTGTTCAAGGTCGCGCCCGTCATGTTGCTGGGATGGGCGGCCCTCAAGCTGTGGGCGTGGGCGAAGGGCAACCGGGGAACCCTCTCCGCGAAGGATCGTCGCTGGCTGGAGAGGGAGTAGGCCGCCGCTGACCAGTTGAGGAGCTGCTCGGCCAACGGGTGGATTTGCCGGCCGGGGTCTATCGCCTGGGTGGTAGCCCTTCGAGAGTAGCCAGAAGTTCGTCGCCGACCTTCGCCAGCGCCAAACCCGCGTCGGACCCGGGTGCCGACAGCACCGTCGGCTGTCCCTGGTCGCCGGCCTCCCGAACCGCCATGTCGAGGGGGATCCGGCCGAGGAACGGCACCGACAGCTCGCGGGCCAGGTCTTCTCCGCCGCCGCGGCCGAACAGGTCGAGGACCTCTCCCGTGCCGGGGATCCGGAAGCCGCACATGTTTTCGACGATCCCCATCACGCGCGTGTTGACCCGCTCGAACATCTTGACGCCCCGGCGCACGTCGCCGGTCGCGACCTTCTGCGGCGTCGTGACCATCACTGCGCCATCCAGTTCCACCGTCTGAACCAGCGAAAGCTGCGCGTCGCCCGTGCCGGGTGGCATGTCGACGATCATCAGATCGAGCCGGCCCCACGCCACCTGCTCCATGAACTGTTTGAGGACCCCCGCGATGAGGGGTCCCCGCATGATCGCGGGCTGTTCGCGCTCGAGAAGGAAACCGAGACTCATGAGGCGGACGCCGTGCGACTCGAGCGGCACGATCATCTCCGAGCCCTTCGCTCCGGTCACCGACGGGCGCCGCTCCTCGCCGAACATGACGGGGATGTTGGGACCGTAGATGTCGGCGTCCATCAGCCCGACGGTCCGGCCCCGGGACGCTGCGTGGGCGGCCAGGTTGGTCGCCACCATGGACTTCCCAACGCCGCCCTTGCCCGAACTGATCGCGACGATGCGGCTGACCCCCGCAAGGATGCCCGGTTTGGGGGTCGGCGCGGGGACGGACCCCGGCTGCAGTCCGCGTTTGGGGGGTTGGGTGGAGAGGGGTCGGGGGGATGTTCCGGGGGGTCCGGATCTCGCGGCCGTTGGACGAGCCGACGCCTGGGACGTTTCGCCAGGGGTGTCGATCTCGCGCTCCGTGGTCGCAGGGCTCTGTGGGAGCCGCACATCCACCTTGACGGCGCTGATCCCGTCCACCGCCTCGGCCGCGGCGCGCGCCTGCCGCACCAGGGCCCCGGGATCGCCACGCTGGAGCGAGAACGCGAAACGGGCGTTGCCCCGTTCGTCGACGGTCACGCCGGCGACCTGGCCGCTATCGATCACATCCCGGCCGGTGGCCGGGTTGACCACGCCGCCCAGCGCACGGGTCACCGCGTCCGCAAGTCCGTTGTTGCTCATTCGCTGCTCCCGGGCATCGACGGTCGGCACCTCGGGCACGGAAAGCCAAGAGCCGCTGCACGATACCCTTCCTGAACGTGAACAATGGTCGCTCGACCGTGTCCAGGGTGCATTGCCGACCGATTGTGGCGGAGACTCCGCCGGAAACCGGAAGGAAGGTACCGCGCCGACTTCGGGAAGGTCAACGGCGCGGGCAAGGGCCCGCCGGGGCGGCGTGCGGCCGGGAGCGGCGGCGTGCCCGCCCGCCCGGTTGCGCAACTTGGCCGGCCGCGTGAAATTGCGTGCGATTCCGGACTGATTTGACAGCCGGAAGTCCGCGTCCGACCCGGACCTTTTCGGTGCCAAGCTCCCGCGCGAGAAAAAGATGCGACAGACGGGGCGGCTTGCCCGGCCGCATCGGGTCCGATCGGCCGCTCCCGCCAACCAGGAACCCGAAAGAGCCAATGTCCGGATCCATTCGCCTACCCGCCGTCGTCAACGAGCCCGTCTTCTCCTACGCACCTTGCACGCCCGAACGGGCCGAGCTGAAATCCACGCTGCACTCGATGGCCGACCAGGACGCGGACATCCCCGTCATCATCGGGGGTGAGGAGATCCGCACCGGGAAGACCCATCCGATCCTCGCCCCGCACGATCACGGGCTGAGGCTGGGCGTATGGCACGAAGGGGGCGCCGAAGAGGCCAACCGGGCGATCGCGAACACGCTGGAGGCGCGCAAGGAATGGGCATCCTGGCCTTGGGAGGACCGCGCGGCCGTGTTCCTCAAGGCGGCCGAGCTGCTCTCGACCACGTGGCGCTCCACCCTGAACGCGGCCACCATGCTCGGGCAGAGCAAGACCGCCTTCCAGGCCGAGATCGATTCCGCCTGCGAGATCATCGATTTTTTCCGCTTCGGCGCGCACTTCGCCGAACAGATATTCGACCAGCAGCCGGTTTCGGAGAAGGGCGTCTGGAACCGCATCGAGTACCGGCCCCTGGAGGGGTTCGTGTACGCGGTCAGCCCCTTCAACTTCACCGCGATCGGCGCCAACCTGGCCGGGACGCCCGCCATGGTTGGGTGCGGGGTGCTGTGGAAGCCGTCCAAGACCGCGGTCCTGTCGGGGTACTACACCTACAAGCTCCTCGAAGAGGCCGGGTTGCCCCCGGGGGTGATCAACTTCGTGCCCGGCAATCCCGTCGACATCACGGCGGCGGCCCTGGACCACCGCGACTTCGCCGGCCTGCACTTCACGGGTTCGACGGGGGTGTTCCAGTCGTTGTGGACGACCGTGGGGAAAAACATCGCCCGCTACCGGTCGTACCCGCGCCTGGTGGGCGAGACCGGGGGGAAGGACTTCATCGTGGCGCATCCGAGCGCCGATCCGGCCGCGCTCCGCACTGCGATCGTGCGGGGTTCCTTCGAGTACCAGGGGCAGAAGTGTTCCGCGGCGTCGCGTGCGTACGTTCCCGCTTCGCTGTGGAGGGAGATCGGCGACGACCTGGTGGCCGAGACGGACGCGCTGGCCATGGGGGACCCGATGGATTTCCGCAACTTCGTGAACGCGGTCATCGACCGGTGGGGCTTCGATTCGATCACCGGTTACATCGATCGGGCGAAGGCCAGTTCGGGCGCGAAGGTGATCGCCGGGGGCGAGTACTCGGACAGGGAGGGGTTCTTCATCCGTCCGACTCTTGTTCTGGCGGACAATCCCACTCACGAGACCATGTGCGACGAGATCTTCGGGCCGGTCATGTCGATTCACGTGTACCCGGATGACAAGTGGTCGGAGACGCTGGACATCGTCGATGCCACTTCGCCGTATGCGTTGACGGGGGCGGTGTTTTCGCAGGATCGGGCACGCGTGCGCGAGGCGCTGGTGAGGCTGCGCAACGCGGCGGGCAATTTCTACATCAACGACAAGCCCACGGGGGCGGTGGTCGGGCAGCAGCCCTTCGGGGGCGGGCGGGCTTCGGGGACGAACGACAAGGCTGGCTCGGCGTACAACATCATGCGCTGGCTGTCGCCCCGGACGATCAAGGAGAACCTGGTTCCGCCCACGAGCGTGGAGTATCCGTTCATGGGCGAGGAGTAGGGGCGGAGCTCGTCGCCGCGGCGGTCGCCTGCGCAAAGTCCGCCTTGAGATCCTCGAGGTCCTCGAGTCCGACCGAGATGCGCACGAAGCCGTCCGGGATACCGAGTGCGTCCCGCTCGGCGGACGACAGGTCCACGTGCGAGGTGTGGCGCGGTTGCGAGACGAGGGTCTCGACGCCGCCCAGCGAAGGGGCCGCGGCCGCCAGGGCGAGGTTGGCGCAGAAGCGGTCGGCGGCCTCCCCTCCACCCTGAAGCACAATCGAGAGCATGCCGCCGCAGCCGTCGAGTATGCGGGCGGCGCATTCATGATCGGGATGGCTCGGGAGACCCGGGTGGATCACCTGTTTGACGCCCTCCACCCCGGTGAACCACTGCGCCAGGGCCAGCGCAGTGCGGTTGTGCCGCTCCATCCTGGCCGGAAGGGTGCGCATGCCGCGCTCCAGCAACCACGCCGTCTGCGGATCGATGGAGCCGCCGTACAGCTTCATCATCTTCGTGACGCCGTGGACGAGTTCGGCGCTGCCCGCGACCGCCCCCGCGATAAGGTCGGAGTGGCCGCCCAGGTACTTGGTGGCCGAGTGGATGACCGCGTCGACGCCGTGCTCGGCGGCGCGGATGTTGACGGGGGTGGCGAAGGTCATGTCGGCCGCCAGGAGGGCGCCGGCCGAGCGCGCGGCATCGCGGGCCGGGCCGATGTCGAAGACGCGCAGGGTGGGATTGGTGGGCAGCTCGATGAGGACCACCCGGGTGGTGGGGGTGGTGGCCGCGAGCCAGGCGGTGGGGTCGCCGGGGTCGACGAAGGTGGTGGTGACGCCGCGACGGGGCAGTTCGTGCGAGAGGAGGGCGTGGGTGGCGCCGTAGAGGTGGCGGGAGGCGACGATGTGGTCGCCGGTGCGGGTGGCCGCGAGCAGGGTCATCGAGATCGCGGCCATGCCGCTGGCCAGCGCCAGCGCCGACTCGGTGCCCTCGAGCGCGGCGATCTTGGCCGCGACGGAGCGCTGGTTGGGGTTGTTGCCGTAGCGGCTGTAGAGCAGATCGATGCCGTCGCCGGGGCCGGACCAGTGGAAGGTGGAGCTCCGCACGATGGGAGCTACGACCGGGCCCCCGGGCCGCGCCCGGGGTTGTCCCGAGTGCACCGCGCGCGTGGCCAGCCCGCCTTTGCCGTTCATGTTCGGGTCATTGTTCATGATGATCTCCGTTTGTGTTTCGGTTGGGTCTCGTTCCCGGGGCGGTGCAGTCGGGCGAGTGCGCTGATGGACGACGTGCCGGCCGAGGGATCGAAGTAGGCGAGTCTCCGTTCGGACAGCCTCCGCAGCATCGCATCGCCCCGGGAGCCCAGCAGGGACACCGACGCGCCGGCGCCGATCCGCTCGCTCCGCTCCAGCGTTGACCATGCGGCCCGCTCCTCGGGTGTCGCCGGGCCAAGGAGCTTGGAGACGCCCTCTCCAAAGTCGCATACGGCAGCCAGTCCGTGCCTGGCGAGAACCTCGGCGACCGCGTGGCCGTGTACCTCCTCCACCGCGCGAAAGAGAAAGAAGACGTTGCCGGGACGCCCGGGCGGCAGGTAGCGCAGCAAGAGCCTGGCGACGACCTCGTCGGCGCAACTGAAGTCCAGGACGCGGATCCCCGTGAAATCGATCACCGAAACGGCAACCTGCCCCGGAGCGTCGGCCAACTCGACTTCGATCGCCTCGCGCACGGCCCTGCCCGTCGGTCGCGTCACCAGGTCGGCGTTCGGCGAGGCCGGAAGACTTCTCAGGAGCGCCCCCACATCGATGGCGACCCCGTCGCCGCGCCGCCGCGGGCGGTCAGTCACCGGAGCGCTCGGGCAGGATGATGTTGATCTGGGCGCCCGGGAAGTGCCGGAGGCCCTCTTGCACGGGGGGATTGCGGCTCCAGTCGGGGGTGTCCGCAATGCGAGCGGTTCCGCTGCGGATCGACAGCAGGCCGTTCCAGCGAGCCACCTGCTTGCGGATCTGCTGGATCCCCTGCCCGCGGCCGATGTCGGGAAACCGGGTCAGTCCGAGCAGGAACGCGGCTTCGAGGGCGGTCACGTCGCCCCAACGGTCGCCGAAGCGGCCGGAGTGTTCGTCCGCTAGCGAGGCGCGGAAGCCCCGGCCCAGATCCGACACGGCGATCACCGCCACATGTCGCCCCAGGCGCCGGGTCCAGTTGTAGGACTGGGCCGCGACCCAGCCGGGCCCTTCCGCATGCTCGACGATGTTCTGACACACCTCCGAGAGGATGACCGAGAACTGGACCACCGCGGCCGCCGGATATCGCAGCGTATTGGACAGAATGGCTCCGGCGCGCGCCTGCACTGTGTCGACCACCTCGTGAACATCCGAGTTGGTGGTGATCGGGGTGATTTCGAGGAGGACATCGGAGGCGTGGGCGGGGCGCCGCCGGACCCGGCGCGGCGGCGGCTGGAAGATCCCGGCCGCGGCGCGTGAGAACCCCATTCGTTCGAGATAGCCGGCGACCTCTACGTTTGCCGGCAGGGAGATCCGCGGGCGCATTCCAGCCTGCCCGGCTACCCTTCCCGCGCCGAGCAGGCCGAGCATCCCGTTGGGATCGATCCAGCGCAACCGCCGGGCGTCGAAGAGCACGGGGCCGGTCTCGCCGACCTCGATACGCGCATGCAGCCGCTCGATGTTCCGATAGTCGAGCGAAGCGGGGATCTCGATCACGCGCATGTCACGAAGCCATCGAAAGCTTGCGTATGATGTATACTATGCATGACATTTTGTAATGTTCTCATTACATTACGCGCGGGGAGGTAGAAGATTCGGTGATGATGAGGGAGGTGCGGAAGGCCTCCGCGCCGCTCGACCGGAGCTTGCCGCGCGCCATGCGGCTGGCTCTCGTCGCGGCGACGATGGGGTCGTCCCCGCCCAGTGTGTGGGCGAAGAAGGTGGCGCCCCAGATGTCGCCGCAACCGGTGGGGTCGCCGGGGGCGGGGCCGTCCGGGACGGAGAGGCGGTGACGCCGCGGCGGGCCGGTCTCGGTGGTGGCGGTCATGAGTTCCACTCCGTCGGCTCCGCGGGTGACGACAATCGTGCGGGTGCCCCCGGCCAGGGCCCACACGGCGGCCGCCCATGGTTCCCCGTCATCCCCCCCGAAGAGCGCGAATTCGTCACGGTTCATCTGAACGGTTTCGAAACAGCGGGCCCAGTGTTCGGCGGCGGCCAGGGGACGGGGGCGGCGGCGCCCGTCGGCGTCGATGTCCATGAACAGGGAGTGCAGGTCCGCGTAGGTGGGACCGCGGAAGGTGGTGCGGACACGCCGGGCGGCCGCGAGGTCGAGCTCCCAGCCGGCGATGAAGTTCACGTACAGCGCGTCGAGGGTGGGAAGCACCTCGCCCAATTCGGCGGCGGACCACCCGGGCACCCCTCCGGTGAGGACTTCGGTGCGGTCGGAGGGGGTGGAGTATATCAGCTCGACCCGGTTGTTGGCTTCCGGCACCCGCGAGACGTATGTGGAGTCACCGACCCGGGAGAAGGAGTGCAACCAGGCAGTGGCATCGTCGTACAGGTCGCCACCGATCTTGACGAGGGGAGCCAGGGTCCACCCCGGTGGAAGGACCGCGTCCAGGGCGACGAGGGCGTATGCGATGCCGCCCCACGCCTCGACGGGCCGGTCGCCGCCGCAGCGGTGGATGGTGTCCCACACCAGAGTACCCAGCACGCCCAGGCGCTTGGGGCCGGAACCCGATCGATGATCAGACACCACCGTACACGACGCCCTTGAAGACTCCCGCCGCACCGATCATCCCGGCCGTGTCGGGGAGTTGGGCCGGGACCACGCAGCAGGCGCCGATAGCCGAGGGAAAGGCGCGGCGGCGCACCTCGTCCCGCAGCGGCCCGAAGAGGAGGTCGCCAGCCGCGGTCACACCCCCCGCCATGACGATGACATCGGGGTTGAACAGGTTAATCAGGTTGGCCACCGCCACCGCCAGAATGCGGCCCGTCTCCGCGAGGATTCGCACGGCGTACGCGTCTCCCGCCGCCGCCTCCTCACACACCCGCCTGGCCGTAACGCGACCGCTGCCGTTCCGTGCGATCTCGGCCAATCCGGAGTCGGCCGCCCCCCCCAGCCCCTCCACCGCCCGGGCCGCGATTCCCGGCCCCGACGCGTACGCCTCCACGCATCCCCGCGAACCGCATGCGCAGAGTCGCCCATCAAAGTCCACCGACATGTGCCCCACCTCCCCGGCAGCGTCCGAGGCACCGTGGTAGATCTCGCCCCCGAGTACGATCCCCCCACCGATCCCGGTCCCCAGGGTGAGCCCGATGAGGCGCTCCGTCCCCCGCCCCGCCCCCTGCCACCACTCGCCGTAGGCCGCGCAGTTGGCATCGTTGTCGAGCGTGGCCGGCAGTCCCGTCGCTTCGGCGATCAGATCGCGCAGCTGGACGTTCCGCCACCCCAGGTTGGGAGTCTCCAGCACGACACCCCGCCCCCGGTCCACCGGCCTCGGACACCCAACCCCGACCCCTGCCACTCCCCCCCGCCCCACCTCGCCGACCGCGCTGCCAAGCATCTCGGCAACCCTCGCCACCACATGCACCGGACCTCGCCCGGACCGGGTGCGCTCCTGCCTGACCACGTCCGGTTGTCCCCCGTCGAACGGCACCAGCCCCACGCGCAGATTGGTCCCGCCGATATCCACTCCGGCGATCCAGCGCGGCTGCGCAGTCACCTCCCCACCCCCCGGCCGGGATCGCCGCCCCCGCCGCGCAAGGCGCCACCGCGCTCCGTCCGCCTCACGAGCGGTCGCCGTCGAGCTGCAGCACAGCCATGAACGCCTCCTGCGGAATCTCCACGGACCCCACCTGCTTCATCCGCTTCTTCCCCTCCTTCTGGCGCTCCAGCAGCTTGCGCTTCCGGGTGATGTCGCCGCCGTAGCACTTGGCGGTCACGTTCTTGCGCACAGCTTTCACGTTCGACCGCGCGATCACCTGGCCCCCGATGGCCGCTTGGAGCGCCACCGTGAACTGCTGCCTGGGTATCAGCTCCTTGAGCTTGCGGACGAGTGACCGCCCGTGCTGGTAGGCGTTGTCGCGGTGAAGGATGACGGAGAAGGCGTCGACCGGCTCCTGGTTCACCAGGATTTCGAGCTTCACCAAGTCACCCGCACGGTACTCCTGGAACTCGTAGTCCAGTGCCGCGTAACCCCTCGTCCCCCCCTTCAGCCGACCGTAGAAATCCAGCACGATCTCGGCCAGGGGAAGTTCGTAGTCCATTTCGACGCGGCGCGGATCCAGGTAGGTCATGCCGCGGAAGATGCCGCGACGTTCGTGGCAGAGTTTCTGCACGTTCCCGATGTAGTCGGCGGGCGTCATGATGCGGGCGCGGACCACCGGTTCGGCCACCGTTTCCACCAGTGCGCGATCAGGCAGCTCGGCCGGGTTCTCGATCGCGAGGGTGTCGCCCTCCGACATCGTCACCCGGTACTTCACGTTGGGGACGGTCGTGACCAGCTTCACGCCGAACTCGCGGTCCAGCCGCTCCTGCACGATCTCCAGGTGCAGCAGGCCCAGAAAGCCGCAGCGAAAGCCGAATCCGAGGGCGCGGGAAGTTTCCGGCTCGAAACGGAGGGAGGCGTCGTTCAGTTGGAGACGGTGCAGCGAGTCCCCGAGTTCCTCGTAGTCGTCCGCGTCCGAGGGGTACAGGCCGGCGAAGACCATGGGCTTGGCCTCCTGGTACCCGGGGAGCAGTTCGTCCGACCGGTTCGCGGCGTCGAGCACGGTATCGCCCACGCGTGTGTCGGTGACAGCCTTGATCGCGGCCACCAGATAGCCCACATCCCCCGGACCGAGCGACGCGGCGGGGACCCGGCCCAGCCTGAGATGCCCCACTTCGGTAACCTCGTAGCCGGCGCTGACCGCCCCGAAGGTGATCGTCATTCCGGCCTTGAGCGTGCCGTCCACGACACGGACGGTGGGGACGGCGCCCAGGTACTGGTCGTAGTACGAGTCGAAGATGAGCGCCCTGAGCGGGGCGGTTGCGTCGCCGGACGGCGGCGGGATCCGTTCGACGACGGCCTCCAGAACCGCTTCGATGCCCGACCCCTCCTTGGCGGACACCTCCAGCACCTGGTCGGGGTCGATGCCCATCAGGTCGGCGACTTCGTGACAGCGGCGTTCGGGCTCCGCCCCCGGCAGGTCGATCTTGTTGACGACGGGGATGATCTCGAGGTCCGCTTCGAGGGCCAGGAAGAGGTTGGAGAGCGTCTGGGCCTGGATGCCCTGGGTCGCGTCGACGACGAGGATCGCGCCTTCGCACGCCGCCAGCGAGCGGGAGACCTCGTAGGTGAAGTCGACGTGGCCGGGGGTGTCGATCAGGTTGAAGTCGAAGTTGCGGCCATCCTGGGCAGTGTACGCCATGCGAACGGCGTGCAGCTTGATGGTGATGCCCCGCTCCCGCTCCAGTTCGTTGGAGTCGAGCACCTGGTCCCTCATCTGGCGGCTGTCCAGGGTGGCGGTGGCTTCGAGGAGCCGGTCGGCCAGCGTGGACTTGCCGTGATCGATGTGGGCGATGATGCAGAAGTTGCGTATGAGGTCGGTCCGCACGGGGTGGCCGGGGGTGGTGGGGAGCGGGGGGAGCCGCCGGAAGTGCGGCTTTCGTGATCCGCCGAGGTGGCGGGGCCCGGTTCTCGAAGGTAACCGGGCCGATTTTGGGCGGTCAATCGGACGCGGTGTGCGTGGTTCGGACGGTGGTCGGGATTGCCTGCCCCTCCACGGGGAGTGGGGACGGCTGCATTCGGCGCTGTGTGGACGAACCACCACTGCGCGCGGCAAGGAACGACTCGAACCGGCGTGGGCGCGCTGGGGTGCCAGAAGCTCAATGCCTGTATTGACTTCGCCCCTGGTTTGTCGTCGTTTATAGGCATGCGCCTTACTGAATTGTTCGTGGGGGCCGGACAGGATTGCCACGTCGGCTCCCCCATGTGCGCCATTTTGAAGGAAGGTGATTCGATGCGACGATTTCTCCAGGAAGTTCCCGTTCTGATTCTGGCCGTTGTGCTCCCGGTGTGCGGTTCCATTCCGGGCGGCCTTTCCGCGCAGGACACCGGCACCATAACGGGCACTGTGCTGGACGCCGCAACGGTCGAGCCGATAGCGGGGGCTCGAATCGAATTGGCCGCGCTGGGCAGGGTGGTGGTGTCCAGGGAGGGGGGGCGCTTCGTCATGGAGGGCGTTCCCGCGGGCACCCACGAAATACGGGCCGAGATGCTGGGGCACGCGGATCTCACTCAAAACGTCACGGTGACCGCGGGTGGGAGCGTGTCCGTTGAACTCCGGATGGAGCCCGAAGCCTTCCACCTGCACGAATTGGTGGTAACCGGCACGGCATTCGAGGAATCGCCCACCCACCTGCCCTACGCGGTCGCGGTTACGGGCCGCAGGACCTTGGCCGAACTGGGATCGCCGCAGTCGTTCGACCTGTTCCGCAACCTTCCGGCGAGCCAGGGGATCCTCGGCGCCCGTCAGGGCTGGTACAGCACCCGGCCGCCAGGCCTGCTTTCGGAGACCGTGGCCACCGTCAACCTTCGGGGACTCGGGGCCTCGCGCACCCTCGTGCTTCTGAACGGCCGCCGCCAGGTGTACATCCCGATCCGTCTCGCCGGAGGCCGCTTCGTCGACGTGAACGCATTCCCGTCGATCGCGCTCGACCGGGTCGAGGTAGTCAAGGAGGGGGCGTCGGCCGTCTACGGTTCCGACGCGGTGACGGGGGTGGTGAACTTCCTGACCCGCAGTGGCTTCGAGGGTCTCGAAGTTGCGGGCTCGCACGAGTACTTCTCGGGGGCGGGGGAAACGAATATCGGCGCCATCTGGGGATCGGAACTGGGTGAGAACGCGCACGCGGTCGTCTCTGCGGAGGTCTTCCAGACGCAGGAACTCACACCGGAGGAGCGGGACTGGGCCGTGAGCGAATTCGTAGGCGGGGGCGGAGGCTGGTCGTACACGGGGAATCCGGGTGCCTTCCTCTTCCCCAGGTTGACGGGGAACGAGACGAGGGAGGAGTTCGTCGCGGCGCTCACCGACGCGCACTACGGTGGCTGGGGAGGCGTCTTCGTCGACCCGCAGTGCGAGGGATTCGGGGGTTTCCTGGAGCCGGCCGAAACGTGCCGCTTCAACTACGGGCCGTTCGACAACATCACCGATGCCTCCCGGCAGATCCGGGCCTTCGCCGAGCTGAACGGCAGCTCCGGCGGCGGTTCCCGCTACCACCTGGAAGCCCTGTGGGCCGAGGCGAGCACGCCCAACTGGGTTACCACTCCCTCCTACCCGCCCATCTCACCCTACAACGGAGCCCAACTGATCCAGCCCGACCACCCGGGCCGGCAGGCGTTCTGCGGCAGCTACGGGCAAAGCGCCGGGTTTGCCAGCAATGAGGGCTGCCTGGAGAACGACTGGTATTTCTTCGGCCGCATGGTTGGGAATTCGGGTCCCACGCGGGAGCTGCGCCGGGACTCCCGCACCCAGCGGATCGCCGGATCCTTCGAGCGGGACTTCCAGGGTTTCGGAGGACGGGAGTCGACCTTCGAACTGGCCGCAGGTTTCTCGCGGTCGGCGGGCAACGCCAACCTTCCCGGAGAATACCTCTACCGCAAGTTCCTGGCCTTCAGGGGCTTCGGTGGACCGAACTGCGGCGTCGGCGTGGTCGTGGACCGGTCGAGCCCCTCCGGCATGGCGCTGGCACCGCTCAACGGACAGGTGGCCGGGCAGGGCAACTGTATGTACTACAACCCGTTCAGCAACGCCCATCAGAACTCGATACAGCCGGGTTCACGCTACCGTGACCAGAGCAACCCCGACTATCTCGCCGGCCTGGACAACAGTGACGAACTCATCGACTGGATCAACGATGAAGTCAATCTGGACAATACCGCAAACCTCATCACCGTGGACGCGCTCCTGAAAGGCGCCCTGGCCGCGGAGACGGAGTACGCGATCGGCTACCAGTTCCGCAGGCTGGGCGTGGCGGCGGAACCAAACCGTGCCGGAGACCTCGGTGTGACGCCGTGCGCCGTCCCGGGGGACACCAGTTGCCCGGACCAGTTCGGACCCTTCCACTTCACCGGGGGCTTCTTCCACTACGACGACTCCCAGACCGTTCACCGCTTCTTCGCGGAATCCCGCCTTGAATTCGGCCACCGAATACACGGGCAGGTCGCGGCGAACTACGAGTTTCACGGTTCGGTCCGGAGCTTCGACCCCAAGGTCGCCATGCGCTTTGAACTGGCGGAGCCGGTGGCGCTTCGCGCATCGGTCCAGACCACCTTCCGAACGCCTTCCGTCGACGACCTCAGCGAGGACCAGATTACAGGGTTGGAGTATGTCAGCGCGGCCGGGATCTACAAGGCGATCGACACCTTTGGCGACGAGGACCTGGTGCCCGAACGGGCCTTCACCTACAACGTGGGCATCACCTTCCAACTGCCCCGCTTTCGCGCCTCGGTCGACTACTGGGACTACGACTTCGACAATGTCATCGATGTCCTGCCCTATGAGGGTATCGCGAGCCTTTACGCCGCGGGCGGAGCGTCGCGCGAGGCGGTGCGGAGATTCGTGACCTGCCCCGACGGAGAGGGTACGGGCACCTGCGACATCCAGTCGGTGGAACGCATCGAAGTGCGCTACGTCAACTGGCCGGGGATCCACATGTCGGGTATCGATCTGCACGCGAGCACGCGCATCCCCCAGGGGGAGGCCATGATCTCGCTGGAGCTGGACGGAACTTACGGCACGGCGTTTACAGTCAGGGCGCTCGATGTGGAGGGGACGGAAGTCCTCGGGGAACACGACGCAACCGGGAAACTGAACTGGGCCAATCCCATCGCCCCTCCCCTGCCCCAATGGAAGTCGAGCCTTGCAGCGGGGTACCATGTGGGTGACATCAGCGTGGTCAACTACCTCAACGTGGTCTCGGGGTACACCAACGAAGCCTTTGTGGGTACCCAGTTCGAGGACATCGACCGGTTCGTGACCTGGGACCTCAGTCTGCTCCGGCGCACCTCCGAGCAGCTCGATGTGGGCCTGTCGGTATTGAACGTGCTGGACACCCCTCCCCCGCTGGTCAGGTGGGAGCAGTCCTACGACGCGTTCACGCACAGCGCCAAGGGTCGGCGGATCAAGGCTTCATTGACGTTCCGGCCGGGGATTTAGCCGCGCGGGAGGTGGCTGGTAGCCTTTGGGCCCGTCGTTTCCCAATAGGGTGAGCCGTGGCCAGAAGCGAACCCGGCGGGAGCCGAAGGTCGGGGAAAACTGTAAACTGTATATTACATTGTGTAATGTGTAGTTTACACCTCCAGCTGACTTCGCTGGTGCCCTATTTCCGGTAGACCTCCCGCCGGTGCCCGATCTTCAGGATGATGACCACCAGTTTGCCGCCGTCGGCGCTGTAGAGGATTCTGTATCGCCCCACACGCACGCGGTAGACATCGTCGTATCCGGTGAGCTTTCGGGTGCCCCTTGGAAACGGGTCGTCGGCAAGGGCCAGCATTGTCCGCGCGACACGCTCCCGGTCCGCACGGGGCAGCTTGCGCAGCTGTCTCTCCGCCGTACGGGAGACTTCGACCTCATACGCGGCCATCGAGTCCGATGTCCGTGAGGACTTCGGCCAGGGGCCGTGTCGGCTCGTGCCGGATTCGTTTGAGGTCCTCGATGTCTTCCAGCTCCTCGAGGCGATCCAGCAGCGCTTCCTGAACGAAGTGACTCATGATCACGCCGTGGGACCGGCAGAATCGGTCCAGCGCTTTTTTCAGAGCCGCGTCCACCCGGACATTGATCTGTACCTTCGCCATTGCGTCCTCCCAAGGGTTGGAAATCGGGGTCGCCCACCTGTATGCTAGCATCTGCTAGATCACAACGCAACTTTCTTCGCCCCTACCGACCCCCCTTCGTCCCCCACTTCCCCACACCCCCCCCCGCGTCCACATTCAATGGACCATGGCCACCAACGAGACCGTCACCCCACACCGCGACCGCCGCGGCGACCTCCTCGACCCCGCCACGCTGGCGCAGCTGGGCGGCATCGACATCATCGCGCGACAGGTGGTGCACGGGTTCCTGCTGGGACTCCACCGCTCCCCGAACCGGGGATTCTCCGCCGAGTTCGCCGAGAACCGCGCCTATCAGCCGGGCGACGATCTCCGCACCCTGGACTGGCGTCTGTACGCGCGTTCGGACCGCTTCTACGTCAAGCAGTACGAGGAAGAGACGAACCTGCGCGCGTACATGCTGATCGACATCAGCGAATCCATGGCGTGGTCGTCGCGGCCGCGGCTGCCCTCCAAGCTCTGGTACGCGAAGCACCTGGCCGCCGCCGTCTCCCTAATCCTCATCCGCCAGGGCGACATCGTGGGGCTGATGGCCTTCCACGAGCGGATCGTGAGGCAGACGCGGGCCCGGGGGGGAAAGGTGCACTGGCGCATGCTCCTGCAGCACCTGCACGCACTCCAGGGAGGGGGCCGCACGGACTCGGAGTCGGCGATCAAGAACGTGGCCATGCGGCTGAAGCGCAAGGGACTGGTCATCCTGATCTCGGACCTGCTGGTCGACCCCGCCGCCACGGCCAAGGCCCTGATCTACCTGCAGCACACCGGGCACGAGGTGCTCGTCTTCCACCTTATCGATCCGGGCGAGCGAGACCTGCCCACCACCGGCGAGACCCGGTTCGTCGACCCCGAAACGGGTGACTCGCTGCAGGTGTCGGTGGCCGACATGCGGCGGCAGTACCGGGACGCCGTCGAGAACGCGGTCGGGGACTGGACCACCGCGCTGACGAGCCGGGGGATCGCCTACTCGACGATCGGCACCGACGAGCCCCTGTCGCGGGCGCTGCGCTTCTACCTGTGGAAGCGCCAGCGTCTTCCCTGACGGGACCTCATGGGCTTTCTCAATCCCCTGTTCCTTCTCGCCGGGCTGGCGGTCCTGGTGCCGATCATTCTGCATCTCTTCTATCGGCAGGAGAGCAAGACCTTCACCTTCCCGGCGATCCGCTACCTGCTGCGCACCGAACGGGACCACGCGCGCCAGATCCGCACGCAGCAGCTCCTGCTGCTCCTGCTGCGCGCCGCGATCGTGGTCGTGCTCGTCCTGCTCGGCGCGCGGATGCATTTCCCGGGACCGGGGGGCAGCCACGAGCCGACCGCGCTCGCACTTGTGGTCGACAACTCCCTGAGCACCACCATCATCGAGGACGGACGGCGGCGGCTCGACACCCTCAAGGCGGTGGCGCGGCAGAGCGTGGCGGGCGCAAACCACGAGGACGTGATCTGGGTGCTGCGGGCGGGAACGCCGTGGGAGCCGGCGGTTCCGGGCGGCATCGCGCAGGCGCTGGCCGCGATCGACGCAACCGAACCAGGACACACGCACGGCGATCTGGGCAGCGCCGTGGCTCGCGCCGGCGCCTTGGTGGGACAGAGTGATCTGCCCAACCGGGAGGTACATGTCTTCACGGATCTGCAGGCCACGGCCTTCACCGCCGAGTCGCCCGTCGTGTCCGACGAAGTCCCCGTGGTCGTTTTCGGGGCCCCGGCCGAGGACCGCGGCAACCGCGGCATTACGGAGATGTCCTTCGGGGACGGGCTACCCCCGCTGGCGGGACGGCGCACCGAGGCGGCGATCTCGATTGCGGGCGGAGAGCCGGGTGATACGGTGGGTGTCCGCCTCTACGTGGGAGGGCAACTCCGGGCCGCGGCCACGGCCCCCGCAGGCACCACGGTACGGCTTCCGGCCGGCCCCTTTCCACCCGGTCGCGTGGAGGGATACGCGGAGATCGACCCCGATCCCCTGACCGCCGACGACCGCCGCTACTTCTCCTTCGACGTGCGTGATCCGACACCGGTCGCGCTCCTCGGCCCCGCCCCATTCTTCCTCGCGGAGGCGCTGGCCGTACTGGAGGAGAGCGGCCGGATCTCGATCGGGGGCGCGGCTCGGGCGGCGACGCTCATCAGCGTGGGCGGCGAGGGCCTGGATCGTCGCGGCCTCACGCAGAGCGCCTTCGTGATCCCCCTCACCGATCCGTCGCGGCTGCCGGCGCTGAACCGCCGCCTGGCCGAGGCGGGTATCCCGTACCGCTACGAGCTCTCCGCCCCGGAGGGCGCGCGCGTCGCTCCCGGGGAATTCGGGATCGATCTCAGGCAGTTGGAGATCCGCCGATACTTCTCCATGGTTGCAACAGCCCCGGAGCGCGCGGGTGGCGACCCGAACCGGGACCCTATCGCCGACAACGGCAACGCGCCCGCAGACCAGACTGCACCACCGCGCAACCGCGCCCCGGTAACCCTGGCCAACGGAGACCCCTGGCTGCTCTCGGGCAGCAGCGCGACCGGCTCGTACATCCTGCTCGCATCGCCGCTCGACGAGCAGGCGACCAGCCTCCCGGTATCCGCGGCCATGATCCCGTTGCTGGAATGGGCGATCGAGCGCGGCGCCAGGTCCGGCACCGTCCCCCGCGAGGTCATCGCCGGCACCAACTTCCGTCCACAGCCTACGGCCACGACGGTCCAGACCCCGGACGGCTCCGCGCACGCCGTCGACGGAGACCAGCCCTTCCTGGCCACCGCCTCCTCCGGGCTCTACCAGGTGCTCGCGGGGGATAGCATCCTGCAGACGGTCCCCGTGAACCCGCCAGCCGCGGAGACCCACCTGGAACCGGCGTCGCCCTCCGAGGTCCGTCGTGCGATTCCCGGAGTCTCCGCGGTGGTCGATGACGCCGGCGCGTGGTCACGCCACATCTTCCGAGCGGGCCGCGGACCCGAGCCGTGGCGCCTGCTTGCCGTGCTTGTCCTCGCGCTACTGATTGCGGAGACCGTTGTCGGGGCCTCCCGCGCGCTCCGAGCCCGACGTACCCGGGGCGAATAGGGGCGTGGCGCACCCCGGCGAGCGGCGCGAGGGCCCCGGCCGTCCGCCGCGGGCTCTCGAACTCCACCCCGCCGCCGCCGCCGTCGCGGGCACGCCCGCCTATCGTGCACTCCACGCCGCGCTGCCCGGACCCGGCGAGTCCCTGACCGTCGGCGGGGCCGCGGGTTCGCTGTCGCTTGCGGCCCTCGCAGCCCTCGTCGCGCATCTCCCCAACCGGGTCTGGGTCGTCAACGCGATCTCGCCGGTCGAAGCGGGCCAGCACCTGGCCGATCTGGAGACGCTCCTCGGCCCGGGGCTGGCCGTGCACTTCCCCCAGGAGGAGGAACGCGCCCCCGGCGAAGAGGACGACCACGCCGAAATCGATGGCGAGCGCGTGGAAGCGGTCGAGTCCATCCTGTCCGGGCGCGCCCGGGTCATGGTGGCCACCCGGCGAGCGCTCCAGGAACTGGCCCACATTCCGAACGACCTCGCCGACCTCCGCTTCACCGTCGAAACGGGGCGGGAGCTTCGCCGCGACACCCTGATCGCCGCTCTCGACGAACGCGGCTTCCAGCGCGCCCCAATGGTGGAAGAGACCGGACACTATGCGGTGCGCGGCGGTCTCGTCGATCTCTTCTCCTTCGGCGCCGCGGGGCCCGCGCGGGTCGAGTTCTGGGGGGACGAAGTCGAGTCCGTCCGTCTGTTCGACATACTCGACCAGCGGTCCACCGCACCCGTGGAACGAATCGACATTCTGCCCGTGCGGTTCGGCGGCAGCGTCGCGGGCGCGCACCGTACCCCCTGCTCCATCCTGGACCGGTTGCCCTTGGACACTGTCCTGGTTCGCGACGGAACCGAGCCTTGGGACGACGGAGCGCGTCAACTGTGGCGGCGGGCCGAGACCCGCTACCGGGAAGCGATCCGCGACGACAACCCCGCCGTCCATCCGGGCACGCTCTTCCTGGAACCCGCGGCCCTGGCGGAGCGCGTGGCCCGCCACCCGCGTCTCTCCTTTGTGGAGGAGCACGTCGGGAGCCCTGTCTTCCAGGTCCGCCGGCCTCCCGCCTTCGAACGGAAGATGAACCGTCTCCGGTCTTTCCTCGCCGGCGCGGCGGCCGCGGGCGCCGAGACCTGCATCCTCTGCGACAACGACGGACAGGCGAAGCGCCTCGAGGATCTTCTGGCGGACCGTCGCGGCCAGCCCCCGGCCGGCTGCCACCTGGTGGTAGGTTCGCTCGCGAGCGGGTTCTGCGTTGCAGACTCCGAGCCCCCGACCAACATCCTTACCGATCACGAGATCTTCCGGCGCGACCGCAAGCTGCGCCGCGTCCGACGCTTTCGCGGGGCGGCCGCGCTGGAGAGCCTGGCCCAGCTGTCGCCCGGCGACCACATCGTGCACATGGAGCACGGGATCGGGCGGTTCCGGGGGCTGGAGCGCGTCGTCATAGGCGGGGAATCGATCGAGGCGCTGGTGGTCCAGTACGACGGCGGCGAGGTCCTGCGCGTCCCGGTCCACCGCCTGGACCAGGTGGAGCGCTGGGTGGGCGCGCACCCCGGCGACCGGCCCGCCCGGCTGCACAAGATCGGCGGCAAGCGCTGGAAGACCCTGAAACGGAAAACCGAGTCGGCCATCCGCCAGATGACCGCCGAACTCCTCGAATTATACGCCACGCGCCGCTCCCGCACCGGACACCCCTTCCCCCCCGACACCCGGTGGCAACGCGCCATGGAGTCCGCCTTCCTGTACGAGGACACTCCCGACCAGCGCACCGCGGTCGAGGACGTCAAACGGGACATGGAGTCGCCCCGCATCATGGACCGGCTCGTCTGCGGCGACGCCGGCTACGGGAAGACCGAGGTCGCGATCCGCGCCGCCTTCAAGGCCGTGCAGGACGGCAAGCAGGTCGCGGTCCTGGCCCCCACGACGGTGCTGGTCGCGCAGCATGTGAAGACCTTCGGCGACCGGCTCGCAGACTATCCAGTCACGGTGGCCTCGCTGTCCCGCTTCGATTCGGCGGCGGAGCAGCGCAGGGTCCTGGCCGGGCTGAAGGGCGGCACGGCCGACATCGTCGTCGGCACCCACCGTCTCCTCTCCGGCGACGTGGTCTTCCACGATCTGGGCCTGGTCGTCATCGACGAGGAGCAGCGCCTGGGCGTCCGCCAGAAGGAGCGGTTGAAGCGCCTGCGCACCACCGTCGACGTGCTCACCCTCTCGGCCACGCCCATCCCGCGCACCCTGTACCTATCGCTCACCGGAATCCGCGACCTGTCGCTCATCCGCACCCCGCCCCGCGACCGGATGGCGGTCATGACCCACGTGATCGCGTGGAGCGACCACCTGATCGCCGAGGCGTGCCAGCGCGAACTCGACCGTGGCGGCCAGGTCTTCTTCCTGCACAACCGGGTCGAAACGATCGACACGGCAGCCGCCCGCGTGCGCCGGCTCCTCCCCGAGGCGAAAATCGACATCGCGCACGGCCAGATGGGGGCCGCGCCCCTCGACCGGGCCATGACGCGCTTCGTGGACGGGCGGACCGATGTGCTCGTCTGCTCGTCGATCATCGAGAACGGGCTGGACGTGGCCAACGCGAACACGCTGATCGTGACCCGTGCCGACCGTTTCGGACTCTCGCAGCTGTACCAGATCCGGGGTCGGGTGGGTCGGTGGGACCGGCGCGCCTACTGCTACCTGATCGTCCCCGACGCGATCACCCCCGAGGCCGAGAAGCGGCTGCGGGTGCTGGAGCACTACACCGAGCTGGGGAGCGGCTACCAGATCGCCATGCGCGACCTGGAGGTGCGGGGCGCGGGCAACCTCCTCGGCGAGGACCAGTCGGGGTTCGCGCACGCGGTCGGGCTCGACACCTACATGCGCATGATGGAGGAGGCCGTAAAGCGTATGCGCGAGGCGCCCGGCAGGGAGCCGTTTCCGCTCCCCGAAGTCGTTATGGAGGCGGGCGCGTATCTTCCTGACGCCTTCGTGGCGGACCCACACCAGAAGCTTCACCTTTACCGCCGACTGTCGGGCGTGTCGGACCGGCGGGACGTGCGGAAGCTCTCGGCGGAGATCGCCGACCGGTTCGGAAGACCGCCCCCCGAGGCACGCCGACTCCTGGACAAGGCGCTGTTGGGACTCGCGGGCCGGGACGCGGGCGTGGACCGTATCCTGGTGCGCGGGGGTAACGCACGGGTGAGCTTCCGTCCCGACGTCGTGCCCCGCATGTCGGCGCTGGAGGACGCGCTCGAGGGCGAAGGCGTGAATATCGAGGTGCGCCGCATCGCCCCCTTGTCGCTGATCGTACAGTGCGGGGACGAAGAGAGGCTGGCCGGTGTCGCGGCCCGGGCGATGGACGCCCTGGGGGGACAGCCGGACGGCGCGAACGTATTATGACTCGTGCGACCTGTACCCGGGAGACACGGAACCGAAAGGCGAAAACGATGTTGCAACGCCCCTCCAGGCCAGCCGGCCGAACGGCCCGACGCGGTCGACGTCACCGCCACCCCGGCAACTTTTGGCGGCAAGCCCCGCTGCTGGCGGCACTCTCGTTCGCCGCCTGTGGACCGGGACCCTTGGCCGAGGCCGACGGGAGCCGCCTGACGGTCGAGGCCGCGGCCCGGCTCATCGCCGATCAAAGCACCGTCCCCGGCGACAGTCAGGTCGTGCGGGTGGTCGCCGAACTGTGGGTGGACTACACGCTCCTCTCCGCCCGGCTCGAAGAAGACATCGGACTGGCGTCGCTGGATGTCGAGCTTGCAACCCAGCAGCCCCTCAACGAGATCATGCTGGGACGCCTGTGGGACGAGGCG
This sequence comes from Longimicrobiales bacterium, assembly GCA_965208295.1. Lineage (GTDB taxonomy): Bacteria > Gemmatimonadota > Gemmatimonadetes > Longimicrobiales > Gaopeijiaceae > Bin94. Next base: position 4,979,518 of record OZ242328.1, read on the forward strand.
GTGCCCGTGGACACGATCGTCACGGAGGCGGAACTCACCGCGCGTTTCGCGACCGAAATGCCCGGCGCGCGCGCGACGGCGTCGCAGGTCCTGCTGCTCTTCCCCCGCGGCGCAACCGCGCGGCAGCGCGACAGCGTTCGGGTGGTTGCGGAGGAACTCCACGCTCAACTGGCCGGAGGCTCCGATTTCGCGACCCTGGCCCGGCGCTACAGCGGCGACCCGGGAAGCGGATCGCGCGGAGGCAGCATGGGGACCTTCGAGCGCGGACAGATGCTGGGCCCGGTCGACGAGGCCGTCTTCGGTCTCCGGCCAGGCCAGCTCAGCGGCCCGGTCGAAACGGTGATCGGCTATCATATCCTTCGTCTCGACGCCCTCGAAGTGCCCGGACTCGACGAGGTGGGCGAGGAGTTCCGCCGCCGCATTCTACAGGAGCGAATCGCCCGGGCGGAGGCCGACTACGTCAGCGCGCTCGACTCGGCGTACGGGTTGGGCCTGGCCGAAGACGCCCTGGAGGTCGCGCGTTCCCTCGCGACAGCGGCGCCGTCGAGCCTTTCACGGGGAGCCGCGCGCCGGAGTCTGCTCACCTGGGACGGTGGCGCCTATTCGGCGGGAGACTTCGTCGAGATCCTCGGCAACGCGCCGGACGGCTTTGCCGAAAACGTAGCCGGCGCGTCGGACGAAGAGCTGGAGGGGGCGCTCCGGCAGCTGGGCCAGGAGCAGCTCATCCTCGAGGAAGCGCGTTCGCGCGGACTCGCGCCGACCGAAGAGGAGACGGACTCTGTTGCGAACGAGGCCCGCACCGTGATCCTCGGTTTGGCAGAGCAGATCGGTCTCGTCCCCGGCTCCGGCGGCGAGCCGGAAGACAGCGTGGGCGGCACCGGCCCCGGCACCGGCCCCGGCCCCGGCCCGGCGGACAGTACCCTGAACACCCCCCGAACACCGGTTCCGGCAACCGCCGCGGAACGGGTGGAGGCGGCCTTGATCCGGGTCATCTCGGGAGAGCAGCAGATCGTCCCACTGGGCGGCGTTACATTTCTCCTCAGGGATCAGGGCTCCTGGCGGATTCGCGAGTCCCGCATCGGGGCAACGCTCGCGCGCATTGCCGAGATCCTATCCCCGTAGCAGGTCGTGGATAACTCACCTGAGCACCGAGAGCGGCGAAGCGCTGCGTTGGCGAGGCGCCTTGGAGAGGCGAATAGCAGGCACGAAAGGTAAAGCGAACATGACATTTTGTAAACCATACATTACTTTGTGCGGCCTTCGTCCCGCGGGGACCTCACGCCGCCCGTGGCTCGCGGCCATTCCCCTGACGCTTCTGCTATGCGCCATCGCGCCCGGCAACGCAACGGGTCAGGACAACCTGGTGGACCGGGTCGTGGCGATCGTCGGAGATTCGGTGGTCCTGCTCTCCGACATCGTCCAGGAGGAACGCCAAATGGAGGCCCAGGGCGGCGCGCTCCCGCTTGAGGGCACCCCGCAACGGGACAGTATCCGCCGCGGGATCATCGACGGGATCGTGCGGGTGCAGATCATCCTGCAGGCCGCGGCCCGGGACACGCTGCTCGAAGTGGAAGAAGAGCAGGTCGAGGAGACGCTGAACAGTTTGATGGCCCAGTTGGAAGCCAGCTTCCCGAACCGGGCCGAACTGGAAAGGGCTCTGGCCACGCAGGGGATGACCATGCAGTCGCTGCGCGAGATGCGCAGGGAGCAGATCCGCCAGCAACAGCTCTTCCGCCTCTATGTCCAGACCAACATCGGCCAGGGCTCCGTCGAGGTTACCGAAGACGAAATACGGGCCGTCTTCGAAGCGGGTCGCGCCGGTCGGGAGCAGCGTCCCGCCACCGTCACCTTCAAGCAGGTTCTGATGCGCGTCCTTCCCTCCGATTCGGGGCGGGCGGTCGCCAGGTCCCGTGCCGAGGAAATTCTGCAGCGGGCCCGTGAGGGCGAGGACTTCGCCGAGCTCGCGAGCGCATACTCGCAGGATCCGGAATCCGCCGCCGCCGGAGGCGACCTGCCCTGGTACCGCAGGGGCCAGGGGTTGGCAACGGAGTTCGAGGCGGCCACCTTCGCGCTTCCCGAGGGGGCAATCAGCGAGGTGGTGGAAACCGAGTACGGGTTCCACGTCATCCAGGTTGAACGAATTCGCGGGGCGGAGCGCAAGGCCCGCCACATCCTGATACGGCCGGTGACGGACTACACCGACATCACCAGAGCCCGCGAGCTGGCGCAGGAGATCGCCGACCGCGCGGGGTCCGAAGATTTCCAGACCCTGATCGACGAGTACCACGACCCCGAGGCCCCGGACTCGTTCACCGTCGCGACAAGGGAAGTGGCGCAACAATTCCCACCAGCGTACCTGGCGGCCCTCAGCCAGCGGGAAGTCGGCGAGATCGTGGGCCCCGTCGAGTTCGCCTTGCAGGAGCAGGACCATTTTGCCGTGATCCGGATCGTCGATGTCCGCGAGGCCGGCGACTACACCTACGAGGACCTGAGGGAGTTCATCCGGGCAGGGCTCATCGATGACAAGCGGTTGGAAGCGCTGGTCGTAGGTCTTCGCGCGAAGACCTACGTCGAGATAAAGGGGTTCTGAACTGGCGACACCCGCCGGCGCGGTACGCCTGGCCGTCACGCTGGGCGATCCGAGGGGGATCGGGCCCGAGGTCGTGGCCAGGGCGTTGGGGAGGTTGGGGATGGGTGGGGAGGGCGGTGGAGTGCGCGGGGATCTCGTGCGTGTGATCGGGCAGGTCGAGTGTGGTGGGGATTTCGTGGGGTCGTGCCGCTTCGAGGCGGTGGGGGGCGGGGTGGCGGGGCTGGGGGCGGGGGAGGCGGCGGGGATGGCGATCGAGCGGGCGGTAGAGCTGGCGCTGGCCGGGGAGGTCGATGCCGTCGTGACCGCTCCCGTGCACAAGCCCGCGCTGGCCGCGGCCGGATACCACCCGGGCCATACCGAGATGCTGATGGCGCTGGCGAGGGTGCCGCGCGTGGGGATGGTGATGTGCGACGAGGGGGTGGCCGGAGAACCGGCGAAGCGGGTGCTGCTCGCGACCATCCATGTGCCGCTGGCCCGGGTTCCGGATCTGGTGACCGCGGAGTTGCTCGTCTCCCAGACCCGGCTGCTCGGACGCGCTCTGCGCACCGACTGGGGGATCGAGGCGCCCCGGATCGCGCTCTGCGCCCTCAATCCCCACGCCTCGGACGACGGCATGTTCGGCACCGAGGAGCGGGATGTCTACGCCCCGGCCCTGGCCGCCCTGTCCGGCGCACCCTGGTCCGTCACGGGCCCCGTTCCCGCCGACACGGTCTTCAAGCGGGCCTTCACGGGCGAGTTCGACGCCGTCGTGGCACCCTACCACGACGTGGGCATGGCCGCGTTCAAGACAGCGGCCTTCGGGCGGGGGGTGAATGTGACGATCGGGCTGCCATTCGTGCGGACCTCGCCGGACCATGGTACCGCCTTCGATATCGCCGGGCGGGGCGTAGCCGATCCGTCGTCGATGATTGCGGCCGTGGGGTTGGCGGTTCGCCACGCCCTCCGGCGCCCCAGGAAGAAGATCGAGCAACCGATACCATGACCCGCCCCCCCACCCCACCCCCCACCTTCCGCGGCCACGACGCGCTGCGCGCATCCCTCCACCGCGCCCTTTCGCGCGGCACGCTCCCCGCGACCGTCCTCATCCACGGCATGCCCGGCTGCGGCAAGCAGTCCCTCGCCCTCTGGATGGCGCGCACGGCGCTCTGCACCGGCGACCCTTCCCACCCCTGCGACCGCTGCCGCAGCTGCCGCCTCGCGCTACGCCTGGAACACCCCGACATCCACTGGTACTTCCCCCTGCCCCGCCCCAAGCGCGCCTCGAGCCCGGGGAAGCTGGCGGAAGCCCTGGAGGAGGCGCGTCACAACAAGCTCGCCGACTTTCGGCAGCGGCCTCTCCGCCCGGAGGGGGACACGGAGGTCAAGGGGATCTACCTGGCCGCGGTTTTCTCGATCAGGGGCCGCGCCCACAAGCGTCCCGCAATGGGCAACCAACAGTTCTTCATCATCGGCGACGCGGAGTACCTGGTTCCCCAGGAGGCAAGCCCGGAGGCGGCCAACGCCCTCCTCAAGCTGCTCGAGGAACCCCCCGGTGGCAGCCGGTTCATCCTCACCTCGGGACGGCCCGGGAGCCTTCTCGACACCATCCGTTCCCGCGCCCTTCCGCTACACCTGCCGCCGCTCCCGGCCGACGAGGTGGCGGCCTTTCTGGAAGAGGAGTGCGGAGCCGATCCCGCGGCCGCCGCCCAGGCCGCGATTCGGTCGCAGGGCTCCATCGGCGCGGCGCTCGGACACCTCGACGGCGAGGGCGTCCACGCAACGGAGAGAGCGCGGTCGCTGGATCTGTTGCGAGCCGCGGTCCAGGGGCGGCGGGGCGATTCCTACAAGGCCGCTCTCACATTCGGGGCCGGGGGCGCCCGGGGGCTGCTCGGGCTCTTCGCCGCGTTACAGCTCTGGATTCGCGATCTGGGGGCCGCCGCCCTCGGTCACGGCGACCGCGTGGTGAACACCGATGAACTCCAATTCCTCAGGGAAACGGCCCGGCGCTTGAAGCTCACCCCCGACCGCGTGGCGGCCGCGGTCGACCGGGTGGAGAAGGCCCGCATGCTGGCGCTCGGCAACGTGAACCCCCAGCTATTGATCTCCGGAGTATTGCTGGAGCTGGAAGAAACCCTGACCCCGGCGGCCTGATGGCGCAAAAACCGAAACGGTCCGGCGAGGCCCGGCTCACCCACCTGAACCCCGAAGGCGACGCCACCATGGTGGACGTGACGACCAAGGCGTCCACCGCCCGGCTCGCCGTCGCGGAGGGCGCCCTGCGCTGCTCCGCCGACGCCTACCGCATGCTCGTCGAGGGCGGCAACCCCAAGGGCGACGTGGAGCAGGTCGCGCGCGTCGCCGGAATCATGGGCGGCAAGCGCGCCGGCGAGCTCATCCCCCTCTGCCACGTCCTCCCTGCCGCGAGCGTGAGCGTCGACATCGCGCCCGACGAGGCCCTCCCGGGGCTGAGGGTGACGGCCACGGCCACGATCACAGGACAGACCGGCGTTGAAATGGAGGCGCTCACGGCCGTTGCCGTGTCGCTGCTGGCCGCCTACGACATGCTCAAGGCCATCGACCGCGGCATGACGATCGAGTCGGTCCGGCTGGTGGAGAAGTCGGGGGGACGGAGTGGAAGCTGGCGGCGGGAATGAGTGGGCGGACACGGGTCGGCGGCGGATGGCGGGGTACTGCTAGCAACAACTGCTAGCACTTCACTCCCGGCCCCCAGGGGCACCGAGGGGGGGCTGGTCCACGGGCTGTCAGCCTCCCGGCGGAATCCTGATCTCGTCTCCGGGCCGGATCGTCGTGTCCGCCTCCAAATCGTTGTGGGCGAGCAGGCGTGCCAGCTCGACCTCGTAGAGCCGCGCGATCCGCCACAGCGTGTCCCCGCGCTTGACCCTGTGGACCTTTTCGCTATCCGCGGGCGGAGGATTGGCAAGACGTTGTTCCCCGTTCTCGCCGCCGGGCCCCGCCTGCTGCCCACGTCCGGCCCTCGGAACCACCAGCCGCGTACCGATCCGCATCCGCCGGGGCTCGACATCCGGGTTGGCGGCGCGCAGTCCCGCCACCGAGACCCTGTAGTTGCGCGCGATGCGCCACAGCGTCTCGCCGGCGGCGACCGTGTGCGATGTGAAGGTCACCCGCTGGTCGGCTGGAATGGCCGCCAGGCGCTCGCCAAACCCGCTCCCGGACCCCTTCGGCACGCGCACAAGGGTGGAACCCCCCGCCGGAGTCAGGCCAAGCACCAACTGCCCGTTGAGGTCCCGTACTTCTTCCTCCGGGGCACCCGCGGCAACGGCCACAACGTCCATCGACACCGCTCCCTCGACCATCACTTCGTCGAAGGTCCAGGGCGCGTCTTTCACGAAACTGACGAGGCCGTACGCCGCCGGGTCGTTTGCCACGCGTGCAGCCGCAAGGAACTTGGGGATGAAGTCCCGGGTCTCGGCGGGGAGGCGGTGCCGGATCCGCAGGAACAGATCGTCGTCCCGGGGAGCGCCCCCTCCGTGCTCTCGAATCGCCCGCTCAAGCCGCCCCGGACCGGCGTTGTACGCCGCCAGGGTGAGGAACCACGACCCGAACTGCTTCTGCAGCTCGGCGAGAAAGTCGAGCGCGAGGGGAGTGGCCGCGTAGGGGTCGAGCCTCTGATCGACCAGCGGCGTGATGTCGAGCCCCAGCCAGCGCGCCGTGGCGGGCATGAACTGCCACAGCCCCGCGGCACCCGCCGGCGACACGGCCAGGGGATAGTAGTTCGCCTCGATCACGGGCAGATAGCGGAGCGACGGCGGCAGGCCCCGCGCGGCGATCTCGGCGTCGATGAAGTCCTCGTAGCGTCCCATGCGCACCAGAGCGCGCTTGAAGCGGTCGCTGGCACGCGTCTGCCAGAAGTTCAGCCACCAGCCGATCCGTTCCTCGACCATTTCCTCTTCGGCCGAGGGTGAGGACACGATCGGATCCTCGGGAAGGGCACGCGGCGCCGGGGCCGATTCCGTCCGGGACCGGGCGTCCGGCGGGGCGGGGCGGGGCGAAGGGGCAGCGGGGGCGGGCCGCATAACTTCGCGGTCGGGCTGTACGACTTCGGTCGCGGGCTTCCCGGACCTGACGGGGGGCGCATCGGCGACAGGCGGGGGCAGGACATGCCGGCCACAGGCCGAAAGAAGACTCACGAGCGTGGACCCCAGCAGTACGTGGATATGGCACCGAGAGCGGCGAGGCGCCGGGCTGGCAAGGCGCAGGAGGCGACAGCTGCCGCGCCAAGGCGCGCATGCGGCCGCCCTCCGCCCCGCCTCAGTGGCTGTAGTTCGGCGCCTCACGGGTGATCGTAACGTCGTGGGGATGGGACTCGCGCAGCCCCCCGGCGGTGACCCGCACGAACCGGGCCGTCGCGCGCAGGTCCCTGAGCGAGGCGGCGCCACAGTAGCCCATGCCGCTGCGCAGCCCGCCGGACAGTTGGAAGACGGTGTCCGAAACCGGGCCCTTGTAGGCCACCCGCGCCTCGATCCCCTCGGGGACCAGCTTGCGCGCATCCGGACCGTCCTGGAAGTATCGGTCCGCCGACCCTTCCTCCATCGCCGAGAGCGACCCCATGCCCCGCACCGTCTTGAAGCGGCGGCCCTCCAGCAGGAAGGCCTCGCCGGGAGACTCCTCCGTCCCCGCCAGCACCGAACCCATCATCACGCAGTGCGCCCCGGCCGCCAGCGCCTTGACCACGTCTCCCGAGTAGCGGACGCCACCGTCGGCGATGATCGGGACGCTCCCATCCGCCCCGTCCACCGCATCCATTACGGCGGTCAGCTGGGGCAGTCCGACCCCGGTCACCACCCTCGTGGTGCAGATCGATCCCGGCCCCACCCCCACCTTCACGGCATCGGCCCCATGCTCCACCAGCGCCTTCGCGCCCTCGGCCGTCCCCACATTCCCCGCCACCAGATCCTGGTCCGGGAAGGCCTCGCGCGTGCGAGCCACCGCCCGCAGCACACCCTCGGAGTGCCCGTGCGCGGTGTCGATCACCAGAAAGTCCACCCCCGATCCCACCAGCGCCGCCGCCCGTTCCATGTCGTCCCCCGACGCCCCGATCGCGGCCCCCACCCGAAGCCTGCCGTGCTCGTCCTTGCACGCGTTCGGGAACTGCCGGCGCTTGAAGATGTCCTTGACGGTGATCAGCCCCGCCAGCCTGCCGTCCGCATTCACCACGGGAAGCTTCTCGATGCGGTGCCGGTGCAGGATCTCCTGAGCCTCCTCGAGGGTGGTCCCCACGGAGGCGGTAACCAGTCCCTCCGAGGTCATCAGCGACGCCACCGGGCGGTCCAGGTCGGTCTCGAACTGGAGGTCCCGGTTGGTGATGATTCCGACTAGGACGCCGCCGTCCCGCACGATCGGCACGCCGCTGATCGCGAAACGCGCCATGAGCCGGTGCGCGTCCCGGAGCGAGGCCTCGGGACCCAGCGTGATCGGGTTGAGGATCATGCCGCTCTCGGACCGCTTGACCCGGTCGACCTCCTGGGCCTGCCGCTCGATCGACATGTTCTTGTGGATGACCCCGACGCCGCCCTCGCGCGCCACCGCGATGGCCATGCGGGCCTCGGTGACCGTGTCCATGGCGGCCGAGACGAGGGGGACCTGCAACGTGATGCGGCGGGTGAGCCGGGTCGAGATGTCGGTGTTCTTCGGATGCACCCGGGAATGACCGGGGACCAGAAGGACATCGTCGAAGGTGAGGGCTTCCTTGATGACGGTCCCGCGTAACGGGAGCCGGGCCTCCTTGCCGCTGTTCATCAGCAAAAATAGACGTTGGGAGAAAGGCGCGTCAACGGGGCGAAAGGCAAGCAGGCCGTGGCGGGAATCCCCGCTTTCGCGTGACCTCTCACGGGGTCCCCATCACTCGTCGACCTGCGATTCCTCCTGTACGTCCGCGCTGCCTTCACCTTCGGCCGACGCTTCCGGATTCGGCTCCTCGCCGGCTTCCACCTCCTCGCGCGCACCCCCCGCGATCTCCTCGAACAGCTGGCGGCCCGCCTTCGCGACCCCGCTCATCGCGCGGTCCGCCGCCGCGAACACCTGGAAGGCCTCGCGCAGCCTGGACGGATCCAGCGAACGGTTCCGGAGGCCGTCCTCGAGCCCCTCGGCCAGCCGCTGGAACCCCCCGGCCTGCTTCTTCGGATCCGGGGAGCCATACCTGGACTCCAGGAACTCGATGTAGTCGAGCACCTGGTAGACCTGCTCCTCGGGGAGGCTCTCGATCTTCCGCATCACGCGGGCTCTCAGGACATCGTGCATGGAGAAAAGAAGCCGGAGGGGGACCGATAATGCAAGTCGGGGGTTAATTTGTGACATCATGAGCGAATATCGATTTCTCCCCCTGCGCAGCGTTCGCCCCGGCGGCGACACGGAGGATCGGTGCGACCGCTGGCTTGCCCGGCTCGACGAGGAGCTTTCCGATCCCGGCACGGACCGCAACGAGTTCTGCCGGCATGTGCTGCGGGAGATCTACTTCCCGCGGGGACCTGCTGCGGAGGACGCCGCGGCCACAACGGAGTCCCTCCCCCTGACCACCCGCATCCTCCTCGACCAGCTCGACCCGCGCAACGTCACCCTGGAGCCCGAGTACTACCACGAGACCGATCTGGAGCGCTACTACCGCGTGAAGCCCCTGATCTGGCTGTGGGAGATGTTCGACAAGAGCCCGCTCGGCGAAAACGTGCACCTGGGGGTGAAGTTCCGCCGCATCCTGGCCAGGCGCATCTTTGCGAGCTGCGGCCGCAACTTCAAGGCCTTCCACTTCGTGAAGCTGAGCTTCGGGTACGGGTTGGAGGTGGGGGACGACGTGGTGGTGCACCGTCACGTCCTGCTCGACGACCGGGGGGGCATCCGCATCGGTGACCGCGCGTCGATCTCAGACTTCGTGAATGTCTACTCGCACAGTCACGACATCCGCGATGCGCGCGATGTGCGCACGCCGCAAACCGTGATTGGTGACGGGGTGCGGATCGCCTATCACGCCACCGTGCTGGCCGGCACCACGCTGGCGCCCGACTCGATGGTGGGCGCGGGGGCGCTCGTTACCCGCGACACCGAGCCGGGCATGGTGCATGTGGGGGTGCCGGCCAGGCCAACGACGCGGAAGCCGGAGGGGGAGCGGCGTCCGCCGACACGGGATCCGCTTGCGGAGGAGTAGCGGGCGGGTGTTTCAGGTCACCGGCTACCGATCCACCCCCAAACCCTGACGTAACGGCGGAGCACACGAGGTCAGAATCACGGCAGAGAATCGTCTAACTACTTACGGGGCTGCACGATCTGCGTTTTCTGCCGTTGGACTGGACACTACTGGACCGTGCCGCGAAAGCGGGAAAAGCGGACCTGAATGGCGGGAATCGGCCCGCACGGAGGCGGTCCTGTTTCATCAAGCTCTCGACGAATGTCTCTTGAGATTCGGTGGCCCATTAGGAACATAACCTCCGTCTTCCCGTCGGGACCGGCTCCCGATGGGAAGGCGGGGGGAACCGCCGAGGCCTCGGCGGTTGCAAGCGCAAGGTGCGCGCCCTACGCCTCCCTGGCAATGACGCGTCGGATCGTCCTCACCACGTTCCCGCACCTGCGCGATGGGCTTCGTGCCAGCAGTCCGGCCTGCCACGGATCCGTGATCTCGGGGCGTCGGCCTGCCGGCGGGCTGCCGCGCTTCGCTTGCCCACCCTCGTTCGGACGCCGGGAGACCCGCCATCCGAACGAGGGTCCGATCCTGCCGTCCCTCTCCGCAAGGGAGGGGCAGACCACATCAGACACCATCAACCCAAGAACGCACCGCCTGTGAAGTGAAAGCGGGGCAGGTCCATGGTGCCTGATCCATTACATTAGTGTCCCACGGATACCGACTCGTTGCGGCGGGCGCCGCGGTTGTCCCCGTGGCGGTTTTCGTGTATCGGCGGTCCGAGCGCACTCCCGACACACCCGAATTCAAGCCCGCGAGGGAGAGGTTGACACAGTGATCGCCTTCGGCTCCACCCCGATCGTCAAACGAGCCGAACCGCGGCGGATCTTGGCAAGCAGTACTCATTTCTGGCTGTCGTTGGCGTGCCTGGCCGTGGTGCCTTCGCAGGTTCAGGGGCAGGAAGCACCGGACGACCGTCGGGAGGTAGCGGGCCGTTTCATGCTCGAAGCCGGGATCGTGGGGGACAACCAGTGTCCCGGACAATACGTCGGCATCAACGGGCGGGTCGCGGGGCCGGTGTCGCTATACGGAATGGTGGAGACCTACCGGTGCGGCGGCCCCTACGTCACGGACCTGGGCGGCAACACCGGCAGGACCGGGGTCGCCATCCCTCTGTTTCCTCAGGCCGGGTCGCGCAACCATATCGGCGCCTCGGTCCTGCTGGGACGTTCCAGCTGGCTCGTTCGCCCGAGGTTGCGCGTGGGGATCCACTACGACGGCAGCGACTACGTTGAGCCGACCGCCGGCGCGAGCCTGACGTTCGGACGGCGCTACGGGGCGCGCTTCATCCTCCACGTCGACGAGTCCGACGAGCGCTTCCAGATGGGCGGATACGTCTCGTTCTGAGCCCCCAGCGGGGAAAACGCCAGTCAGAAGATTCGCGGCAAGCGGTATTGCAGAGATAAGCCCAGGTGGATGTAGATATCGGGGTCGGCTCTGTCGGCTCCTCCTAAAACGGCTTCGAGCGAGCTCGTGATTCTGCTGACGGTCAGCCCCACGCCCAGTCCAACGCCGGTCAAGTTGTAGGTTTGACCGAGGAGCCGATTTGCGCCGTCGGCCTTGATGGTTCCGGTCCCGTTTTCGAAAAGAGCGTAGATACTTGGTCCTTCGCGCGTGCCAAGGCCCAGCCGAACCCGGCCCAGGTAGAGGTGATCTCGCCTGGTCGTCGAGTCGTACTGAACGTTCCAACGAATCATCTGAGCTAGGAATTGCAGCGACACCCAGATAGGCCGATTCGGCAGATCCACCATCAGATCCAAGTTGGCTCCCGGTGAAGCCACACCCACCCACTCGATTCGCATGCCCACCAGCACGCCAACCTGCGGACCGTCCTGTGCCGCCACCACGGGAAGAGAATCCGCCTCCTGGGCTTGCAGGCCGGGCGCAACTAACGCCCAAGCGACCATGGCAGCGACGATTACACCACGCCGCCATTCTGACTCTGTTCCTCGCATCATCCCGCTCCACTGTCGGCCCATCGCGATCTCCGAGGAGTGAATGGGCCGGGCAAAGGCAGCCGTGCCCGATGTCCCAGGTGTACCGGTTCCGGTTTCCTGGACAAGTGGACGGCTTAAACATCAGGCCGCCCTCCGGCTGAACTTCTCGCGGGCACGGGCCGGGGTCATGTACCCGTGCCGCTGGAGTAGCCAGCTGTTGTTGTAGCGCTCGATGAAGGCCCCGATCACCTCTCTGGCCTCCTCGAGGGTTTCGAAGTCGTGCAGATAGATGCACTCCTCCTTGAGCGTGCGGATGAAGCGCTCCGCGACGCCGTTGCACTCCGGCTCGCCCACGTAGGCGGGCGTGGAGCGGATGCCGAGCCATTTGATCTCGGCCTGGAACTGCTTTGCCCGGTACTGCGAGCCCCAGTCGTGCCTCATGTACCGGTTCCGGTTTCCTGGACAAGTGGACGGCTTAAACATCAGGCCGCCCTCCGGCTGAACTTCTCGCGGGCACGGGCCGGGGTCATGTACCCGTGCCGCTGGAGTAGCCAGCTGTTGTTGTAGCGCTCGATGAAGGCCCCGATCACCTCTCTGGCCTCCTCGAGGGTTTCGAAGTCGTGCAGATAGATGCACTCCTCCTTGAGCGTGCGGATGAAGCGCTCCGCGACGCCGTTGCACTCCGGCTCGCCCACGTAGGCGGGCGTGGAGCGGATGCCGAGCCATTTGATCTCGGCCTGGAACTGCTTTGCCCGGTACTGCGAGCCCCAGTCGTGCCTCAGACCGAGGCCCAGAGCGATGGCCTTGTCGAAGCCGCCCATGTGGGCCCGGACGCCCTGGCGGACCGGCTCCAGCGCCGCCCAGCGGTCGCCCTTCTTCGCAACGTGCCAGCCGACAACATCCGAGGCGCAGTGGTCGACGGCCGCGAAGAACCAGCACCAGCCCTCCGCCTTCGTCCAGAACCGTGACGCGTCCGTGCCCCACAACTCATCCGGCCGCTCGGTGCGGATCCGGCCGCTGTGGCTCCGGTCTCCGCGGGGATGCCCCCGCCGCACCGGCGCCAGCAGCCCGTGCTCCCGCATCAGCCTCAGCACCCGGTTCTTGCCCACCCGGATCCCCTTGGCCGCAAGCCGCGCCTTCACCTTCCGGTGGCCTTCGCCGAGGAACGGACTCGCCTTCAGCACCGTCCGGATCTCCTGCAGCAACTCCTCGTCGCTCAGTGCCGTCTTCGGGCCCCGCTTCCCCAGCTGCTGGCGATCGGACGTCAGTGGCCCGCCCTGTTGCGCTCGCAGCGCATACACGCTTGAGCGTGCGACCCGCCAGGTCTCGCACACCATCGTCAGCGGGTACGGCCGGTTCGTCGCCGGACTCACCCGTCCAAGCGCCTCAAGAGCTTCCGCAGCTCGTCCCCGTACCCCCTTTTTTCGAGAAGCTCCGCCTGCAGCTCGACCCGCATCGTCATCTCTCCCAGCTTCGCCCGGGTCCGCATCAGCTCGCCTCCCGGCCGGCTCTTCTTCTTGAGACCCTGCTGGCCCCCTTCCAGGAACTCGCGCCGCCACCGCTCCAGCTCCGGCGGCGCAACCCGAATCTCCCGGCTCACCTCGCCGATGTCCTCGCCCCGCAGCAGCCGCAACACCACCTCGGCCTTCCGCTGCGCGCTCCACCGCTTCGGCAGGCCCTCCGGCCGGCCGCGGCTCTTCGCCAAATCCTGCTCTTTCGTACTCCGAGACATCCCGTGCCTCCTCTCTCTTGGACCCCGGAAGGGTTGCTAAACTACTGTCCAGAGAAATCGGGGGCACTATACTCAGACCGAGGCCCAGAGCGATGGCCTTGTCGAAGCCGCCCATGTGGGCCCGGACGCCCTGGCGGACCGGCTCCAGCGCCGCCCAGCGGTCGCCCTTCTTCGCAACGTGCCAGCCGACAACATCCGAGGCGCAGTGGTCGACGGCCGCGAAGAACCAGCACCAGCCCTCCGCCTTCGTCCAGAACCGTGACGCGTCCGTGCCCCACAACTCATCCGGCCGCTCGGTGCGGATCCGGCCGCTGTGGCTCCGGTCTCCGCGGGGATGCCCCCGCCGCACCGGCGCCAGCAGCCCGTGCTCCCGCATCAGCCTCAGCACCCGGTTCTTGCCCACCCGGATCCCCTTGGCCGCAAGCCGCGCCTTCACCTTCCGGTGGCCTTCGCCGAGGAACGGACTCGCCTTCAGCACCGTCCGGATCTCCTGCAGCAACTCCTCGTCGCTCAGTGCCGTCTTCGGGCCCCGCTTCCCCAGCTGCTGGCGATCGGACGTCAGTGGCCCGCCCTGTTGCGCTCGCAGCGCATACACGCTTGAGCGTGCGACCCGCCAGGTCTCGCACACCATCGTCAGCGGGTACGGCCGGTTCGTCGCCGGACTCACCCGTCCAAGCGCCTCAAGAGCTTCCGCAGCTCGTCCCCGTACCCCCTTTTTTCGAGAAGCTCCGCCTGCAGCTCGACCCGCATCGTCATCTCTCCCAGCTTCGCCCGGGTCCGCATCAGCTCGCCTCCCGGCCGGCTCTTCTTCTTGAGACCCTGCTGGCCCCCTTCCAGGAACTCGCGCCGCCACCGCTCCAGCTCCGGCGGCGCAACCCGAATCTCCCGGCTCACCTCGCCGATGTCCTCGCCCCGCAGCAGCCGCAACACCACCTCGGCCTTCCGCTGCGCGCTCCACCGCTTCGGCAGGCCCTCCGGCCGGCCGCGGCTCTTCGCCAAATCCTGCTCTTTCGTACTCCGAGACATCCCGTGCCTCCTCTCTCTTGGACCCCGGAAGGGTTGCTAAACTACTGTCCAGAGAAATCGGGGGCACTATACAGGACACGAATCTATGATGTGCGGGTTTGTCGGTGGTCACAAGAACGGCATCTGATCCGTGGTTCGCGCCTAAGCCCAAGGGCCGATATCCCCACAAGCGTCTCTCCGCCGCCTTCGTGCGCTCCGCACCCCCCGGCCGGTACTGCGGCGGGAACGGACTCTACCTCTACGTCCAGAAGACCGGAACGCGGAGTTGGATCCAGCGGCTCGTCATCCGGGGCCGCAAGCGCGACCTCGGGCTCGGCAGCGTCCAACTGAGCGGGCGGCGCGGGAGAGCGCGGCCGTCGCCAAGGGGTGACGGCTCGGCCTGTTCGCCCTCGCCGTCCATGAGGCTGGCGACCAAGAGGTCGAGGAACTTGCGCTACGGCCCGGCCACCGCCGTCTCGGGCGGCACGCGGTAGCGTTATTCGGGCGTCCCGCCCGGCTGGCTTGACCCCTTGTTAGATGGTCAAGTATCCATGTCAAGCGGAAGCCGTTTTTCTTTGTAGAGACCTGCCTCGCGGCGTGTCTCGCGACGGCTCGGTTGCGGTGTCCGCTTCTCCCCGGCTCGATCATCCGTGAGCGCTCCCCGCGTGACAGGGGGTGGGGAAGACGGGGGTGGTGTACTCTCTCGGCGGATGCTCTGTCCAGATGCGGTCCTGCTGGACGAGCGTGTTGGCGAGGACGAGGAGCTTCCGCATCACGGCCGTCAGGGCGACCTTCGGCGGCTTGCCCCGGGCCAGGAGCGCCTCGTACTTGCGCTTGAGGTCGGGATTGTACTGGACCGCGACCACCGCGGGCATGTAGAGCATTCTGCGGACCCGGTGCCTGCCGCCCTGGATGAAGCTCCGTCCCTTCCAGTGTCCGGACTCCCGGGTGACCGGGGCGAGTCCGGCGAGGCTGGCGGCGCGCGACCGAGTGAGCATACCCAGTTCCGGCAAGTGGACGATCAGTCCCGCGGCGGTGATGTCCGAGATGCCCGGGATCGAGGTCAGGATCTCGGCCCGGCGCTCCATTGCCTTCTCCTCCCCGATCCGCTGCCGGATCTCGGTATCGATGAGCTTCAGCTGGCGGTCGATCTGCCGCAGCCTCTGCTTGGTGACCCGCTTGCCCACGGGAGTGCGCAAGTTCTTGCCCCGGTTGGTGGTTGCGGTGCGATCCCTGACCAGCGCGTCGCGGATCTGGTGGAGCTCGGCAAGGTCGCGCTGCCGCTGCGACCGCGCCTGGGTCGGGCGCAGGTCTTCGACAGCGGCCGCCATGGTGGCCAGCATCCGGGCGTCCACCGCGTCGGTCTTGGCGCGCCGCCCGATGGAGCGGGCGAAGGACCGGACTTGGAAGGGGTTGATCGCGTACAGGGGGAGCCCGGCCTTCAGGAGGGTGTCCTCGAAGTCGCGGTGGAAGGCTCCGGTGGGTTCGTAAGCGATCCGGTCGATCCCGGAGCCGATCCAGGCGATCAGCTTGCGGAAGCCGGCCCTGTCGTTCGGGAACCGGGACGCTCTCCCCTCGGGGGCGGCGAAGGCGTCGAGCCAGTCCTTGGAGATGTCGATTCCGACGGTGCGGAGGATGCTGCTCATGTGTTCTTCCCTTCTCCTGTGCTTGTCGTGCGAGCCTCGATGCTCGTGTATCCATTCAGGACATTGGGAAGGACGGTGGCGACCACACTTAGCCACGGCCCCTTACGGCCAGCCAGCCCATCGATCCGACCACCGTCCCTGTTGAGCGCCCGCTCCGGCTCGCTACGCTCGCCTCTGCGGGCGCTCAACAGCCCGGGCCTTCCCCGTGACCCGGTCATGCAAATCACGCGGGAATCTGCATGATTGGTAGAGACAAGCCAGCCTACCCGTTGTCATACAACGGGGCTGGCGAGGGGCTCCGCCCCTTCGATCCCTGAACGACACGAAGTCCTGCGGAGTTAGAGCGGTAGATAGCCCCTGCCTGCCACCCGAACCAGTGGACGATCCGCCAGTGGCGAGCCAAGCCGCTATTCCCCCGGCACCGCATCGCCTTCCGTGCCGTTCATATGATCTGCGCTCCAACTTCTTCCGCAGCAGCTTCGAATTCGTTAACTACGTCTCGCAGACACCGGTTGCGGACCGACGAGGGTGTGTCGTCCGCGACTGGTGCCGCGCGTTCGTAGATGTCATTGCCGATAATCTCGGCTCGAACAAAGGTCGACCCTCGCCCGCGTCGCGAGAATGCGCGCTTCCAGAGGTCCATTTGCTCCGACCAGACACGACGGTCCGATAGATCGGTTAGCCGCCGACCCAAGCTACTGGCGAGAGAAGCGTACTTCTCCGTTTTCTCCTCCTCAGTGGCCTCGGGACCCTCCCATCGTGAGGGCTTGCGGATGAAACGGTTGATTCGGACCACCAGCTTCTTCCGCAGGTCCGCAACTGGTCGTAGACCACCGTACTCGTCCTCTCCCATTTCGGCGAGGCGCCGACTCAGTGCCTTGATCGTTGCCCAATGTCTCTTCTCGCTCCGCCGGGGGCCAAGACCGAGCGTGGGTCGCCACTCCTCGTGAAAGGCTTCCAGCCCGCGAAGAATCGAAGCGACGAGAGTGAGTCGGTCGTAGATCGGAGACGCTTCCGTGGGCTGCGGCCTTTCGATTACTTGGTCGACGGCATCCAGTAGGCCCACGAGTTGCTTGATAGTGCGGCGACCGGAAGTAGTGTGTTCTGGAAGCTGCTCTTGAAGGTCCGCCAAGAAGAAGCTGGCTGCCTTCAGTCGCTCTCGAAGAACGCGCTGGGCGTAGGGATCGCGGAGGGCGGAGATCGCGTTCTCTGCCGATTCCAACACGTGCCTAGCTTTGTCGCTGGTGGTTGGAAGGCTGTCACCCTGGACTTGATCGAGGTGGGTAAAGGCCAAGATCAGCTTGCGTCCGTTGCCGGTGCTCGCAAGCTCGTCCATGATTGCGAGTGCCGCAGCCTGCATAGGCTGTGCGGCGTTGTCCACGAGAACCACCGCGTCTGTCGCATCGATGAGTCGACTCAATGCTGTGGACACCGAAGACGACGATTTCGGGGTGTGTCCTAAGCCTTGACCATCGAACAATACGAGCTTGGGAGCCCGTCCGCTCTTCCACCTAGGAGCAAACGGGCCGGCGACACGAATCCCACTTACCAGGGGCGTCAGGAGTTGACCCCACAGGGGCCGGTAGTTACTCGAAAACCGCGAGACCGACCGGAGAAACTCGCCGCGCTCCTCCGCGGGCCAGCTTCCGCACCACGTCAGAGGCCAACCTTGCGGCGTTCTCGTTAAGGAACTCGCCGGGAGCAGACCGAAGCGCTTTTCGATTTCGTCCATCAAGGGATCAGCAATCTCGCGGACATCTGTGTCCTTCAGCTCGGCCTCGTGTTCCTCTTCCAACAACTCCTGGATAACGTCTTCGTTCTCCTCCGATTGATCGTCTTCGCTCAACAGCAGTGTGGCGCGGACTCGCTCTCGCAGCTGCCCCGCTAGGCTGCGGAGTCTTGTCAGGGAGCGCGTGAGCAGCTCGTTCGTAGCGGTCAAGTCGATACCCACCGCCTCGCCCCCAAGCTCGCCAATTTCCCCATCGCGCCCCTCGTCTTCATCACCAAACAACCCGAACCGCTGCGTCGTGGTCGGCCCTCGTCCGAGCACGTAGCTGAAGCGAAACCGCTGTTCGACATGGTCCAGCAGACGCGGGAGCACGGTCGCATCGTCTTCCCCTCGAATAACCGCGAGGAGTGCCGCAGAGATACATTCGTTCAGATGCCCACGGGCTTGGTCACTCGAAACAAACGTGACAACCGCCCGCCACGGGGCCTGGCCTAGGATGATCTCCGTATCGTGTATGGTGCACTTCGCAGTCGAGGTTGACGGAAAGCGTTCCGTGGCGGGATGGGTGCCAATAAGCTGCCGGACAAGGGTCGTCTTCCCAGCACCGGTCGTGCCAACGAAGAGCACGTGCCGGAAACCATCGGGCTCACTCGCTGGAAGCGGAACGAAGTCTTCGCGGAGAGCGGAAAAGTTCACCGCTCCGGGAACGTCCGGTCGTTCGGTCATTCTCGCGATCTCTCTCTCCGAGTCAAAAGGGGGCGGGACTCATTGCCGCAGAAATTGCACCGTTCGAGCCTACGTGCTCTCCCCTCCACCCGGCAAGGGCGTCTTCCTGCGCCCGTCCGCTGATCTCTCAGCGGCGCGGGAAGCCGGGGGTTCAAGGGGGGACGCAGCGTCCCCCTGGCCAGACCGCGAATGTTCAACATTGCGTGTGCTGGCTGAGCCACGGTAGCGTGGCTAAAGCCAGCCCGTTCGGACGCCCGCGAAACGCTCCCGAGGCGCCGCTTAGGGCTTCCGGTACGCGGCGGGACGCACGCGGCGCCCTTCCGGGCTGAGATCGGCAATCTCCCGGCACGCGGGCGAGATCTACGCGGTCGAAGGCGGGGGCGATGTCGAACCGGCGACATTGACGCTCCCCGAACACTCTTCGAGTTTTCCCGACAGGGCAATTCCCGATTTGCCCGCGTCCATCCGGCGCGCACCTGGCCTCTGAAAGGGTAACGACATGGGCAGCTCGCATGATGCCGTCATGGAGTACATGGTAGACGAACTGAAGAAGGACCCCGGTGCGAAGAACAAGACCTTGTTCGCCGGTGCCCTGGAGATCGACGAGTCGGTCGGGGAGCTTACGCTGCAACAGTTTCACGCCAAGTATCGGCTGCCCGCGACCCGGAGGATAGCGCCGCCGCCACAGCCCGCACGGCAACCGAAGGCGGACCCGGCGCCCGCCGCCGTGCCCGCACCATCCGGCGACGGAGCCGCCGTCATGGAGTTCGTGGCGCGGACGCTCGAAGCGGACCCCGGCATCTCGAACGCGGACCTGTTCGCGGGTGCCCGCGAGATCGACCCCTCCGTCGCGGACCTCTCGGCCCGGCAGTTCCATGCGAAATACCCCCTCCAAGTGAAGGCGCGGCTCGCAAGGGACGCAGCGGCTGATCCGGAGGCACCGCCGGAACCGGATGCGCCACCGGCTGAGGAGACCGCTGGAGCCGATGCGCCGTCGATGGGGACGGGCGACCCGGCCGCGATCCGCCGTCTGCTGCTGGATCTGGCCAAGGAAATCGCGAACGCGGAGAGTCAGGCGGAAACCATCGGGGTCATGGCCCGTCTGGATGACTATGTGGCCGAGATCATAAAGGCGGCGCAAAGCTGATTCATCCGCCAGCCTCGGTGGACGGCGCGGAGCACGACGTAGAGCCGTACCGGACCGCGAAAACGACATAGGGTGCCGATGCGCACCCCGGCGCTCCGGACGTGCGCACCGGCGGGGCGGCGGAAGCCGTAGCGCGCAAAGGTCTTGCGCCTCGTTTGTCCCGGGCGGCCGGGGCCGCAGGGGTCATTCGGGTGGGGCTGGGAGCGACCCGGCAGTCCGAGTGACTGCTGCGGGTTCGGGGCCGTGCGCGTTTGCGCACCCCGCCCCCGCCCCCTCGGGTCGCTCCCAGACCAGCGATCCCTGCGCGGGAAGGCGATGTGAGCGCCACTTCGAGGCGGCGGAGGACCCGTTGGCCGACCGGCCGGCCGGTGGACTGTCCGGTAGCGCTGGCCAAAACCGGGACGCACCGGCCCGGCTCGCCGTTTGGCCTTCCCGCAGGGATCGCTGGACCGGAGCGACCTCCCACGGAGGACGGCATGGGCGTGTCCGATGCCGAACTCCTCGATGGCACGCCAGCCATCGAAACCGGGGGGTCGCTCCGGCCACGCTCGCCAGCGCCCGCGCGTCACGGCCGCTCGTCCGGACGGGGCGTAACTTGCAAGCCGTCCACCGATATGGCGGACGGGCGGCCTGTCCGTCGGAGACGAGATTTCGTGTCCGGTCACCCCCGATGTCGAACGGACACCCGCGCTACGGCCCCGAACCGCACGGAATCCACCCTTCGGATCGGCTTGGGAGAGCATCCCTCTTCGCTGGTCAAGAAGCCTGCCGTGTGCGAAGTTTCCTTCGCGCAGATCGTGCAGTCCATCTTCGAGGAGGAATCGAGATGGCACGCACGAAACGAAAGCGCCGGAGCTACGGCGCCGGTGAATGGGGCCGGAACCGGGTCCGGGTGTTTCCGGATCCGAAAACCGGCCTCTTCCAGATCGAGTGGCGAGAGAACGGGCGCAGGCTCACCCGGTCGCTGGGGCACCGGGATTGGGTGAGGGCGAAGAAGCAGGCGGATCAGTTCGCC